>JBBRCM010000046.1:0-22507 GCA_038204855.1 Chitinophagales bacterium | reverse complement strand
ATGGATTTTATAAAACATACCATTTTAAATAATAGTTTTTTACTTTCTGCAGGCCGTTGTATTTTTTGGGAAGAAGAAAAAGCACTCATACTTTCTGATCTGCATTTTGGCAAGACAGGACATTTTCGTAAAAATGGGATTGCTGTACCGCAAACTATTTTTAAAGAAGACATGCAGCGGCTTACCGCACAGGTGCAATATTTTAAGGCAGAGCAACTTCTTATCGTGGGTGATCTTTTTCACAGTCATGCTAATAAAGAAATGGATCTGTTTATAAAATGGAGAAATGATTTTGCTAATCTTGATATAAAATTAATCATCGGCAATCATGATATTTTACCCGGGAACTGGTACGAAAAAACAAATATAACCTGCATAAAACAGCAGTTGCAAACCGGCCCCTTTATTTTTACACACGATAAGGCGGATTGCAACAGTTTAGCGGATTGCTACATTTTTAGCGGCCATATTCATCCTGCTGTAACGCTGTTTGGTAGTGCAAAACAGTCGTTAAAATTTCCCTGCTTCTATTTCACTAAAACTTATGGCGTGTTACCTGCATTTGGCAGGTTTACCGGTACACATACCATCAGGCCGGCCAAAGGAGATGCAGTATTCGCCATTGCTCAAAATAAAGTCATACAACTGTAACTCCTTTTTAAATGAGAAATAAATGAGTTGAGGAATATATGCTACAGTCTGCGGGTCTTTAGGCACTCTGTTTAATATAAAAAAACTGGAATAAAAATTGATATAATTAGAATAAACCAATTTGAATAATTAGTTTTATTGAAAAAATTAATCATTATACTTATGTATGTAAAAAACATGATTGCCTTTCTGGCAGTAACCACTATTTCAATGTCTGCCTTTTCGCAAAAAGACACGCTGCCTGCGCCAAATGCTACCAAATCGGTTGCCAATTACAGTAAAGTTATCGGCTGGAAGGATGGTAATATGCCGGTAGCTCCACAAGGTTTTGTGGTGTCGCAGTACGCAACTGATTTTCAAAACCCCCGGTGGATGTATGTTGCCCCCAATGGAGATGTATTGGTAGCCGAAAGCAATTCAAATTTTACATTTATTGAAAAAGCAGGAGCCATTATAAAAGGTGTAAACAAATCAGATGATCTTACCCACAGTGCAGACAGGATCACTTTGCTGCGTGATACCAATAAAGACGGTATCCCTGACAAAAAAGACACTTTACTTACGGCAGCCAATGGTTTAAATCAACCTTTTGGCATGTTGATAATCGGCAACTGGCTCTATGTTGCCAATACTGACGCGGTGCTGCGCTTTCCTTACAAAAGCGGCCAGACAAAAATTACCGACCTGGGAGAAAAACTGATTAATCTTCCAGCCGGAAAGGGTTTTAGGGATAACCGGCATTGGACGAGAAATATTATTGCTAATGCAAAAAATACCAAGATATATGTTTCTGTAGGTTCCAGCACTAATATTGCAGAAAACGGAATTGAAAAAGAAAGGCTGAGGGCTAATATACTGGAAATAAACCCGAACGGATCGGGCATGCGTGTATATGCTAGTGGCATGCGTAACCCTGTTGGTATGGCATGGGCACCGGGTACATCAACCTTGTACGCGGCTGTAAACGAACGGGATGAGTTGGGTGATGACCTGGTGCCGGATTACCTGACCAGCGTAAGGCCGGGGGGCTTTTATGGATGGCCTTACTCCTATTATGGCAGCCATATAGACACTCGTGTAAAAGACAAAAGGCCCGATTTGGTGAAAAGGGCTGTTGTACCCGATGTTGACCTGGGTTCTCACACCGCATCCCTGGGGCTTGCCTTCTACACTAAAAAAGCTTTTCCGGCGCAATACCGGGGAGGCGCATTTATTGCACAGCATGGCTCCTGGAACCGATCCGTACTTGCAGGCTACCGGGTTGTATATGTTCCTTTTAAAAAGGGGAAACCAAACGGCAGACCCCAGGAATTTTTAACCGGCTTTGTAGCCGACCTTGCTGCTGATAAAGTGTATGGCAGGCCGGTTGGTATTGTGGTGTTGCCCGATGGTTCATTATTGGTTACAGATGATGCAAGCAATGTTATCTGGCGGGTGGCTGTGGAAAAGAAATAATACCGATTGGATTTTGTAGATAGTCCAACCGTATCTGCCTATCGAAGGCAGGTTTACCAAACACCAACGTCACAAAGGCCTGGCTTGAATCTCAGCCTTGCGGCATTGGGCTAAAATGAAAGTCAGTTTGATATAATATCTTTTAGATGAGTAGCAGATGCTTCTGCATCTAATAAAACAAAAACACCGGTCCTACTCCGGTGTTCTTTGTCTGAATGCTTAAATAATTTTTTCCCTTTCTATCTGTTAACTACATAAATAATTCCTTTTTCGGATGGATGAATGCCGCAATGATATGCATAAGTGCCAAGCGCAGCCGGAGTAAAACTAAAACTGGCTCCGGTGCTTATATTACCGCTGCTGAAACTGGTTGCATCGTCTGAAACTACACTATGTGTACCAGCATCCATATTTGTCCATGTTACTTTTGTACCAATAAGCATGGTAAGGCTTGCAGGGCTGAATTGCGATGCCTGTATACTTACCTTATGATCGGAAGTGGTATCAACCGTAGCTGGGGTAGTGTAACCATCAGATTTGCTACATGAATGCATGGTAAAAGAAAGCATGCCTAAAGCAAGGACTGGAAGAATAAATTTTATACGTTTCATAGTTTTAAAAATTACATGTTAAAAAATAACCGGCAGGATTACAAGGTTTTGTAAATTATAATCCATAATCGTACCAATCTTTTTTGAAGGTTGAATATGAATCTCTGATTCCTTAGTTTCAAAAACGATGCTATTTTTTATTTTCCGCAGTTGCTACCGCTTTTTATACCTAATTACTTACATTTGCCTGCAAAAATCACATCATGAAAAAAATACTATTCTTTTTTAGTGCCCTTTTATTATTATCAATAGCCAACGCACAAACCTTAACTACTCCACAGCCCTCTCCCTCACAAACAATAAAACAAAATTTCAGCCTTGGTTCAATTGAATTAAGTTATAGCCGCCCTGGTAAAAAAGGACGTAAAATAATGGGCGACCTGGTGCCGTTTGGCAAAGTATGGCGCACCGGTGCCAATGCAGCCACTACCCTCACATTCACCGATGATGTAACCATTGGCGGCACAGAAGTAAAAGCAGGAAAATATGGCTTGCTTACTATTCCTGAAGCAGGTAAATGGATCATCATTATAACAAAAGATGTTAACGTAAGCTCACCCGCCGCCTACAAACTTGAAAATGATGTGGTACGTGTGGAGGCCAATGCGGTTAAGTTGCCTTACGCAATCGAAAATTTCACCATCAACTTTGCCGACATTACCGGCAGCAGTTGCAATGTTGAAATGATGTGGGAGAATACTTATGTGCAGTTTGCGATAACAGCACCTACCGATGTTAAGGTAATGAAACAGATTGATGACGCAATGAACAAGGATACCAAGCCTTATTATAATGCCGCATCTTATTACTATGATAATGGTAAAGACTTGAACCAGGCACTTACCTGGATAAACAAAGCCATTGAAACCAATAAGGAAGCTTACTGGATGACCATGCTGAAAGCCCGTATACACTTAAAACAGGGCGATAAGGCTGCCGCAAAAACAGCTGCCACAACTACCATAGAATTAGCCACAAAAGGTAAAAATGATGACTATGTAAAAATGGCCACTGAACTGATAGCAGGTTTATAATTTAAAAATATCTATTTTGGCTGGCAGTAACCTGGTAAACTTGTTACTACAGGCTTTTTTATAACGAAGATATCCGATTACCGGGTATATAACCTTACTGAAATAAAAGCAAGCTGCAAATTTAGGCTTAGTAACTTTTTTACGGACCATATGGTGCTGATGAAAGTCAACAAAATATTTTGACAGAACAATTAGACAAACCGAAAAATATTTATTTAATGATACCGATTTTCGGAACGGTAATTTTCCTGCTACTCTATATAATTGCTACACTTTTATATCCTGGCGGTTCACAAGTTGACAAAAACTCAATTGGTTTTAGCTGGATAAATAATTACTGGTGCAACCTGTTAAACGAAAATGGCATTAACGGGCAATTCAATCCTGCCAAACCGGTGGCTTTAACAGGAATGTTTATACTTTGCCTGACACTAACCTTTTTTTGGTTCATCTTCCCAAAACAAATCAACGTTGACAAATTTTTGAAACTTATAATTCAAATTTCAGGTGCGCTTGCAATGACAGTTGCATTTTTTCTGTTTACCAGCATTAATCACGACATCATTATAAACCTTGCATCAACATTTGGAGCTATTGCAACAGCGGGGGCTCTTATTGGACTTTATAAAAATAATTGGCGTAGACTTTTTTTCTTTGGGCTTTTTAATATTTTGCTGGTAGTACTTAATAATTATGTTTATTACAACAAAGACCTGATTGTCTATTTGCCCTTGGTTCAGAAAATAACTTTTGCAACATTTCTTTTATGGATATGCTGTATTGATGTAAACCTATATTATTATCAAGTAGTGAAAGACAAAAAAAATCTTTAAAATTGTTTTTGCTGAATGGCTGTATCGTCTAATAACTTCGGAACCGGATTCAACGTAACATTACTCAGCTTTTGTTTGTTACCTTGTATTTCATAACTTTATTTGGCGACATTTACTGGCCGGATTTAAGATGTAAGATTTTTTACAAAAAAACTAAATACAACCTTCAGCTACCTAATCACCTACAACAAATATGAGAAAGCCAAGCCTGCTTTTAATAATAATCATAACCGGATTTGTTACAGCGAATAGCTGCATTGCCCAGATCGTTAATATGGAAAGTCAGCGTTACCATACCGATACCACTGGCTGGGCAGGCAGTATTGGCGGTAATTTTGCCCTTACTAATTATGGGCAAAAGGTTTTTGATGTAGATGCCAATGCACACCTGCAATATAAATCTAAAAAAAGCCTGTATCTTTTTTTGGGTGGTTATGGTTTTTTAAAAGGAGATCAGCAGTCGTATGTTGATTACAGTTTTTTGCACCTGCGTTATAATTATAAGCTTACAAAACTTATACGGCTGGAGGCATTTACGCAATGGCAACAGAATACAATAACAAAAATACAGTTCAGGTATTTGATTGGTGCCGGGCCACGGTTTAAGCTGGTGGAAAGCCCAAAAATAAAATTATACATGGGCTCATTACCTATGTATGAAATCGAAAAAGAAACTGATGTTGCAGAATATATCCGCAACTGGCGTTGCAGCAATTACCTGTCGTTTACATTTATACCCAATAAGCAAACAGAGATTACTACTACCACTTATTACCAGCCCGTAATGTTTGATGCAGGTGATTACCGACTGCTTAACCAAACCACTTGTAAAATAAAGGCAGGCAAAAAAATTGCGGTCGTCATCAGGTATAATTACCAGTATGATGCCTATCCTGCTGCAGGTGTACCCAAAGAAACCTACAACTTTGGTACCGGTATAGATGTTGATTTATAAAGTTTTCTTTCGCAGGCTTTGTACGCAATCCCAAAACTACTCACACAACTTTAACGCTTCAATGCTTTTATTACTTATCTGTATCTTATTTATTTTACCGGCTGCATTATAATATAAAACAAGTGCTCCGTAACCCATTTGAAACGCATCCCAGCCTGCATCTTTTAATTTTGGATACCCGAGTAAACTAAACAGGCCGTTGCGGCTTACTCCCATCAATGCCGGTGTAAGTTTACCTTTAAATTTTTCTCCAATTTCAATATAACGCCTGTCCGTATAAAAATTGATATCCCTGTCAGCATAAAATACACCCGCACATTTTGAAACTGAATCTTTTTCAAACATACCGGTAAAACAGGGAAGGGTGGTTTGTATTTCTACAATGGCAGACTTCGGAAATAATCCATTTACACTGCCATCGAGTAAATCAACAGTAAAATTTGGACAAACGGGTTTTACCTTCAATTGAGCCATAGCAAGTTGGCCGGTAAGCATAGCTGTAAAGATCAGGCAGGCGGTTTTCATTTTCATGGTAATCGGTTTTAAAGAACGTTTTCGGTTTGTTACACTGATTAATGTGCAAATATAGTGCTAGTTTGTAACCACAATATCCATCACCTGTTTTTTGTCTGCACTTTCCCAGCGGTAGCGTACAATATAGCCTTTGGTTTTATCAGTCTTTAACCGAAAAGGTATTTTAATGGTGGCATTTACGTTGCCACCTTCCATAGCGCCGCCAACTTTTTTTAAGAGTATCTCCTTTATTTTTATTTCTTTATAATCACTGGTGTACACCCAAAAATAATCTTTACCCTGCAACATGCTTATAATATCGGTTCCGCCTATTTTAGAAATATCAAGATTCATGTAAGCCATTTTAGGATCAGACTTTACTGCCGTATCAACAGAAAAAACGAGGCTTTTGGGCTGTATATCATTTACCATAACTACAGACCCCGGCGGCGATTTAATTGTTTGTGAAGCTTTGGTAAGCCAGATCGTTTCACGGGGATATGCGATACTCACAGGGTATTCGAGCCTTAACTGGCTTTTACCTTTCAGGTCGTACAAACGTATTTTAATGATCGCTTTTGAATTGGGTTGCACCAGCCCTTCGGTAATAATGACTTTAATACCTATCGATTTTAGATCTTTTGCAGTAAAGCCTTTCGCTTCATTTAACACCAGCAGGTTTGGTTTAGTCAGTAATACATTTCCTTTGTCGGATACAAGTATGTATTCAGCCGCAATAAAATAATTTTTCTTTTTATCGGCAGTAATGCCTGATGGTTGCTGAAAAGTAAACTCCATTTCCTGGTTTAATGGTATGCGGTTACCATATAGTTGCTGCCCGTTAATTTTAATGGCCATTGATTGCGTTGATATGCCCTCCTCGTAATACTGCAGACCGGTTAAAGGCAGCATTCCTTTTTTTTGCGCATGGCATTGGAGTACACAAAAAAAATACCCTACCGTAAAAATCAGGAGTTGTTTGAGCATAACAGAGGTTGTTTACTTAAAGATAAGCCAGTTTTCTAAAAACCAGCTATTCATCTGCCTGCGGGTATACTAAAATACAAAGTCTTACGTTAAATAAATTCAGTATTCAAACAATACTGCATTATTATTCCTAATAAACCAAAAAAACAAATTATGAACAACCAAACAATCTTTGATCAGGCAGTGGAGAACCAAACTGTCCCAAGCCCAGGTATCCCAGAAGCTGTAGGAATTGCTTACACTACAAACTACCGCACTTACATTTCGGGCATCGACAAAAATCCCGATTACATCCATGCGTTTAATATTCCAATGCAGGATATAGCTTCATTAGCTGATTTTACCAAATGCCCTTCAGTAAGGGCTTATCTGGGTATGAGTGACCCGTCAGATATATCTACGCTAAAACTGGTGCTGGTGCCGGTTGATAATACCAATACCGATATATTGAGTATTCCCGTACCCGATGGTTCGGGAGGTTTGGTTGACCAGAGCAGTATTTACGACTTTAGTACACCTTGCCCGCAATTATGTGACATTGACAGCCCTTTATTTAATGGGCAATAATTGTAAAGTTTATAGGCAAATCAAAAATTTTAGCGGATTGAAATAAATTTATTTTGATCCGCTAAAATACTTAAATTGTGTTCCTAATTCTTTAACTTTAAAATTACAATTTATGTCAACACAACACAACACAACACAACACAACACAACCAGAAAATGTTGGACAATTAATTTCTAATGAACAAAAAGATTATTTGCTTACAAATTTTAAGCAACAATTCCCTCAAAAAATCTCCTCCCTAAGCATTTCAAAGCATTTACTTGCTTCCATTCTAAATCAACCCAATGTTTCCGGTATTCGTTTTATGTATGGTATTTTAGACCCTGACAATCCGCAAACCTGCCTTGTATTAATGCCATGCAGTCATGATATGGTTGCTATCAAAAGCAGTTTGCCTAACATTAAAGTTAATGAAGCTGGATATTTTTTGCACAATGGCGAACAGGTTTCATTAGAGCGCACCTGGAAAATTTTATTTAACCATGTAATGTTTGAATATAAACAAAACCCACAACAGGATTTAAAAACGATACACCGGGGCGATTTTTGGGGTATCAACATGCTTAATAATTTTATCAATAACCCATTGGCAGAAAATTTACAATTCAATATTGGCTTCTCTCCAACTGATAACGAATTTACTAAAGGCATCCATCCGGTATTAGAACCTTTAGATAAGAATGATAATAGTTTAAATATCTGGATGAATTTCACCTCTCCATGCCCACAGGCATGTGGCGAAGGGGAATGTACATCCTCGGCAGCTTATAATGCTACTCATGATGATAAAGAAGAATTTGGTCTTAATAAATTAAGAGAATTTAGGAATGATTTATGGGTATCTAAAGATGGAGAATTGGTAGAAATGTACTACCATATTTCGCCGATAATTACTGCATCAATAAGAAAGCAACAAAATGCAAAAGAAATTTACGCAGAAATAAGCAATGATTATTTGCAACCCTGTTTAGATGCCATTGAAGAAGGAAAAACTACAGAAGCAGTTACACTTTATAAAGAAGTATTTAATAAATTGGTTACTAAATATGCTTTATAAAAAGCCGGAAAAAATCATTTATAAAAAAATGAAGAGCAACCCCAAAGGGTTGCTCTTTTATTTATATCAAATAAGTTATCTTGCCAACTCTAATTATAAAAATGTTCAGTAAAAATTTCAATTCAATATTTGCTCCATTAAGTATATTACTACCACTAATTATAGGTCTATATAAATTTAAAGTACTAAGTTTTAGTGCTAAAATAATCTGGTGGAATTTAATTTTAACTGCTATAATAAATACCACAGCAGTTATTATTGCTAAGGTTTTTCATTCTAACAATTTACCGCTTGTACATTTATTTACAGTTATTGAGACAATTATGCTTATTTGGTTTTATAAAAGACTACTTGAAATAAAAGTGTCATCAAAATGGTACAGCATCCTGCAAATTGCATTTATTTTAATTTGTATTGCTAATACTGTTTTTTTTCAGAACATTCATACCTACTGTAGTTATACAAGGTCGGTAGAAAGTATAATTTGTATGCTTTTTGCTTTAAATTATTTTGCAAAAATTGCCAGTACAGATATCAAGGCTTTAAAAGATGCCGGCTTTTATTTTAATACAGGTATTTTTCTTTATTTTTCGGGAGCTTTTATGCTTTTTGTTTTTTCCAACTTTTTGGCTGTTAAATTAACTAAAACAGATTTCCTGATCATCTGGAATATTCATGCTTGTTTATTTGTATTGATGTATATATTTTTTGCCATAGGATTCAGTTTAAACAAAAAAAATGGATAGCCCTTTTATTTCAATTCTTTTTGCCATGTTTGGAACATTCGTTCTTGCGGCCTCCTTTATTTTCTTCTTTATAGCACACCAGCGCAGAATTACCAAACAAAAAGAAGCCATGCAAAAAGCAGAACTTGAACACAGCGAAATGTTGCTGCATGCCACCCTTCTATCGCAGGAAGAAGAAAGAAAACGTATTGGAAGAGACCTGCATGATGATGTGGGTGCTTCCTTATCTAATCTTAAAATGATAATGGCACAGTCTACAGAAGTACAGCCGGATAAAACAGCATACAAGCCGCTTATAGATAATATCATCACAACGGTCCGCAATATTTCGCACAGCCTTTCGCCGCCAGGCTTAACACTTTTTGGATTAGAAAATACTTTACATGAACTTTTCGATCAGTTTAATATTGCCGGTAATATTAAATTGATTTTTGAAAATGAACTGGGCGAAAAACTGAATGCTTTTGATGAACGAACAGCGTTGGCTCTATACCGGATTATGCAAGAATTATTGACCAACACGGTTAAACACGCCCATGCAAACCAGGTGATGATAAAGTGTTTTGCAGAAAACGACACAAGCATAATTACCTACCAGGATAATGGTAAAGGTATTGACACAGCAGCTGGCAAAAAATACGGAATGGGAATGCAGAATATTGAAGCGAGGTTGCGTATGATACAGGCACAGTATGAAATACCCATAGTTGCAAAAGGATTTTTTATTAAAATTATAATACCGGCCAACACGGCTGTTTAAACATGAGCGATATATTAATTTCACTGGTAGATGATCAGCAACTTTTTAGGAGCGGCCTTGCTTCTTTGATACGTTCGGTACCTGGTTTTACTTTATTATCAGAGGCAGAAAACGGTAAGCTGTTTGTTGAGGAACTGGAAAATTCTGGGGCATTGCCTCACATAGCATTAATAGATATGGAAATGCCCGTTATGAATGGCGTTGAACTGAATGCCATACTTCAGCAAAAATACCCGGATATAAAAGTCATTGTTTTATCTACCTACAACCAGGAGCGTTTTATTGCAAAAATGATTGAAGCCGGTGCCTGCGGCTACCTTACTAAAAACTGTGAGATTGAAGAATTGAAAACAGCTATCAATTCAACTTATAAAAACGGTTTTTATTTTAACCGGGATACATTGGCTGCCATGCGCAAGACCTCGCAATACAAAACTGCCGACATCAAAAACATCAGCAATATCAGCATTCAATTGACGGCACGGGAAACAGAAATCCTGGTGTTACTATGCCGGGAATTACCGAACAATGAAATTGGGGAACAGCTTTTTATAAGCTCCCGAACAGTTGAAGGGCACCGCAATAACCTGCTGAGCAAAACCGGCTGCCGCAACACGGCAGGCCTGGTAATTTTTGCCATTAAGAATAATCTCTTTCACATCGGGTTTTAAAAAATACCCAACCAGGTAGAAATACCTGTTTTTAAAAACAGTGTATTCACGCTGTTTTATTGTCCATTTAAAGCTTCTCTTTGATATACAAACAGCGAAACACCTGTTTTACCCAAACCTTACCGTTACGTATTTAAAAGGTCTGATACCACATAATATTTGTTCCTGCCGGTATGCATATATGTTTGAACACACAATATATCAGGCAGGATGTTCCAGGGGTTTTCTAAAAGTAAAAGTCGCCTATGTTTCTACATGGCGACTTATTTAATATAATGATCTCCGGAATTGAAGGGGGTGTTTTTACCTGCAAATTTATTCATTTGTAAAAACTCTTTTTAAACTCTTTGCCATTTAGATATTAAAAGAAGCCCCTAAAAACTAATATCCAATACCTGTGGATAAGTAATGGTATATTGTTTTCCGAAATCCCGGGCTATCAGCAACAAAAAAAAAGCACTGTATTTATTTATATGACTAACAATATTCAATCGATTCTGGGTCAAACAGATATTTACCTCGTTGACCAGATCATGAAAGGCCGTTACCAGCCCGGCGACAGCATACTGGAGGCAGGTTGCGGCGAAGGCCGAAACCTGCACTGGTTTTTACAGAACGCTTTTTACATAAACGGTATTGATGCCAGCGAGGTTGCCATTGAGCATTTACAAAAACAGTTTCCAGACCTGGCCAATCGTTTCCTCGTTGCATCGCTTGAGCATACTCCTTTTAATGACGGCCATTTTGATCATATTATCTGCAGTGCTGTACTACACTTTGCAGAAAATAATAGGCATTTCAACGCTATGTTCACTGAAATGGTTCGCATCCTAAAGCCGGGCGGCACTTTGTTCGTTAGAATGACATCTGATATCGGCATTGAAAAAAAGGTCCGGCTGATTGCAGACGGAGTTTATGGAGTACCGGATGGTTCAACACGTTTCTTGCTAACCAGGAAAATACTGGCGGTTTGTATGCGGCAACATCATCTCAGCTTTGCTGAACCTCTAAAAACTGTTAATGTAGATGATGTAAGATGTATGAGTACGTTGCTTTTGCAGAAGATTGTTGCTTAATTGTGGTAGTTTGCACTCAAATTTAAAAAATGAAAAAGATTGTTGTTACGCTTATAAGCCTGCTCTCTGTGGTATCATTAAAAGCCCAGACAAAAATAAATTTAGAAGACGCAAGCAAACATGTTGGTGATAGTGTTACGGTTTGCGGCAAAGTTGCCGATTTGCGTTATTTTGAAAATTCAAAAAACAAACCTACCCTGCTAAACATGGGAGCCAAACATCCCAATGGTTTACTTACCCTCGTTATCTGGGAAGATGCCCGAACACTTTTTACAACAAAAATTGAGGATTTGATGGACAAGAATGTCTGCGTTACCGGTCGTATTATTTTATACAAAGAAAAACCGGAGATCATCATTGACAAGCCGGAGCAGATTTCAGTTCAATAAATAGTACTGTCGATTTTTGATCCCTGCGCAGTTAACTTATATGGTTACGGCTGCGGGCTGTTTAGGCCGTAAGCGAAATTGAAGAGCTTTTGCCGGGCTTGTTTTAACGGCGAATAATTGTAAATGTTGTAAGTAGTGGGTATTACAGCCATTTTATAGAAATATACCGACAACATTGCCTTAAATGCATTACAAATTATGGGTTAATTGCATTGCAATCAGGTCTATAACCAGCGGGCTCAAAGATTAATAGCCACGAACGTAATATTTAACGGCATTTGCATTAATGATAGTAGAACCGGATTTCATGCTGCCGCTATACTGCTCAAAGGAAGAATAATATGTGAAGGTAAAATTGCCGATGCTTTTGATTTTTCCACGAAAAGCCTTGTCTTCGAATGAGCCGTAATAAACCAGCGAAGTTGGCCCAACCGTTTTAAGTTTACCGCGTAGGCCTTCATTTTCGTAAGACGGATACCAACTGATAGTTTGCTGGCCAATGCTTTTAAAATTGCCAGCCATGGCTTTGTCATCAAATAACTGGTAATAATCCATGCTTAAAGAACCAATACTTTTTAACCTGCCTCTTAAAGACTCAATTTCGTAAGATGGGTAATAACTGATTAGTGTTTTACCAATATACTTTACCTTGCCACGTAACGCTTCATCATCATTCTGGCTGTAATACTCTACCCTGCCTACATAAGGATCCAGGTAATCGTTGTAGTTTTCCTGGATGCCTGTATAACGATCAAATCCCCATTTACTGATCTGACCTTCTTTAGTAAGATACACCTGCACGTTTTCATCAAGGCCGATAACAATGTCACCCACCGCACTCGTTCCGGTTATTGTAATCTTTGAAATACGCTGCCCGAAAACAGTGATGCAAAAAAGGAATGCAGTGCCAAGCAAAAAAAACTTTTTCATATAAATCCCAGTGGGTGATTGAAGCTTAAAGATACAACACAAAATAATGATTTTAGCCGTTTTATTATTCTCCATTGACGTGTACAAATTTTATGATTTCCTTATCGGCTGAATTCTAAAATACGCTAAATTACAACCATGTTTAAGTTGTTAACCTCCTTTGCACTGCTGATGATTGTCTCCTGCGGTCATCCCGAATACAAAAATCCTCACATCATTATAGAAACCGAAATGGGCGATATTGAAGTGGAACTCTTTAAAGACAAGGCTCCTAAAACTACGGCTGCTTTTTTGTCTTATATTGATTCGGGGTTTTACAATAAAAGTTGCTTTTACCGGGTTTTAAAAACAGACGAATTTCCGTCGGCAAACAATACCGGCATCATACAGGGTGGCATGTGGCAAACAAACCCTGCAAAAAACCAAACGATTCCCGGTATAGAACATGAATCAACAAAACTAACCGGTTTAACACATGAATCGGGTACTATTTCGTTGGCACGCCTGGCTCCCGGAACCGCCAGCACCGAGTTTTTCATCTGCATCGGAGACCAAAGCCCGCTGGATTTTGGACGGAGAGGTACCGAAGACGGACAAGGCTTTGCTGCATTCGGGCAGGTTTTTAAAGGCATGACCGTTGTACGGAACATTCAGGCAAAAAAAAGCCATGGCGATAAGTTTGATGAAAAAATTGTGATCAAACAAATAAGCAGGCTGTAATTATTTAACCGGCAAACATTGAACATTTTGTTAAGTAATGCGTTATTAAGTTAAACAAAATGTTTTTCATGTTTAAAAATAGCCACCGCCCATACTTATACCTTTTCTTTTTGTTACCGGCCATATTAGTGTTTAATGCATGTTCTTTTAGTGATAAAGCCACGCAACGCTACTACGACAAAGCTGCCGCAAACACGTACGATATGATTGCCGTGCCTGGTGTTCCTTTTACTGAAGCAGGCTGGGACAGCACTATGAAAGCCCGTGTTTATTGGGCGAAGCTTTTATACGATAAAGGCATTGCTAAAAATATCATGTTCTCTGGTTCATCGGTAGGCAGCCCCTATTTTGAAGGAGAAATTATGGCCCTCTACGCTATCGCTTTAGGCGTACCTAAGGAACATGTTTACAGTGAAATAAAGGCCAACCACAGTACAGAGAATTTATACTATGTATTTCTTAAATCAAAAAAGATGGGTTTTAAAAGTCTCGCTCTTGCCACTGATCCTTTTCAGGCGAAACAGTTAAAAAAGTTTGCCAGCGGAAAGATAAGCGAGGACGTTGGCATTATCCCGATTGTATTTGATACGCTTAGAAAAATACAGCCTTTCATGATTAACCCAACAATAGATTATCGTAAAGCTTATGATAGTAATTTTGTTTCCTTAAAGTCCAAAGAATCTTTTTGGAAAAGATTACGGGGCACCATGGGAAAGAATATAGATTACAACGCCTATTAGCATCAACGGTTACTTTTTTTCCTGTAGACGGGTAACAATGTCCCTGTCGCCCCACAAAATAGTAAAATTTCCCGCTGCGCTTACTTGATAACTCAGCTTTTCAGTAATGACATCCGATTTTTTGTCAGGCACAGAAACCCGTAACACATCGTCGGCTTCCTTATATTTAAAAGCACCCCATTGATCCCAGGTCTTGTTAAAAATTAGAGTCCAGTTTTCGTCCTGCACCAGAATAAAAAAACCATACTTTCCTTTAGTTAAAACTTTTCCAGCTACAATTATATCTTTATCCACCTCAAAAACCGTCGCTTCATTGGCTCCGGCCCGCCATACCTTACCTGGTAAAGGTTCCAGGTCAGCCCCAATTATCCGCCCTTTTACAGATGGCTGACTGTAATTGATGGTTATTGTTGTTTCTCCAACTTTTTGAGAAACTATTGCGGGAGGGCTTGGTCGCTTTGATTTATCAGTTTGTGCAAATGAACTTAATGATGCCAGCAGTAACAAACCCGCCATACTTAGGGAAAACAGAAATTTCATGCAATACAATTTTTTATATTTAACAACAAATTACTGGTAGAAAGGTATGCTTTTTCAGACTTACAGTCAACTGAAACAAAAGTAAAATACAGGTAAATGGCAGTTAGTTATGCACCGGATAAAAATCAACTTAAACGCTCCCATAGAATATCTGAGGCAAGATTATCTTCCTCATCAACAATTACGTAAGCGGCATAGGCAACCAGGCCCAGCTTAACAGCTTTTGCAGCCAGTGCGTTAATTTCAAAATCGCTGAGTTTAAAAGGCCGTTGGGGGTGCAGAAATGTTCTTATTTGAACAAGAATACCTTCAATTTTCCCCTTTGCGGTAAAACCATAATCATTTGACTGCAGTAATGCTTTATTAATATTGAAATAGCCATTTTCAATCAGCCATTTCTCTACATGGTTAAATCCAATAACATTGATTTCAGGCAGGTAGTAATTTTCCATCTGGTTTTGGTTTGTAAACCACAATATATACTATTATCAATACAAAAAAAGTATTTTTACATATATTTTACCGTATTTTCCACATAAAGTTAAGTTCTAGAGATTAGTTGTAACTAATTTCCAGGAATTAAAGATTTACTGGTGGCATTAGTATTTTAGTCAGGGATCAAACCAATTGGAATTATTATTTCCCAACGGTTTTTTACCAAAGGATTCAATAAATCAGTATCCAGTAAATGTGAAAACCTAACACCAAAACTTACAGGATAGGCATTCCAAATTTTTGTATCAAAATAAATTTCAGCGCCGGTACTTCTATTTTTTATTTCTGTAACCAAATTGTTTACCCTTGCCTTTGCATTGGTATAATCGTAAAAGCCGTTAGCCCTTACCCTTTGAAAGTATAAAAGGTTAGCAAAGCCCCAATCGGGATATAGAACCGGTAGCTGATAATTTATGCCAACCTTATACATACGCCTTGTACTCAAAGCTTCGTAACCACGGGAATAAGCAAAATTTTTGCTGAACAGGTCGGGCAATGTATCCCTGGTTTGATAAACTGTATTGATGACCAGGCTGTGATTACGGCTTAGGCCCGGAAAATAAAATGAAGCATGACCAACAAACTTGTGGCTGTTGCTGAAATTGAATGCATCGCGGTAATCGAGCGATAAAGACTGCGCCCAGCGAGGGTTTACATGTTGCCGGGCTTTTTGACTAACGTTACTGAAACTTAAAAAAGCATTCATATAATTGATAGCGCGGTTGCTAAAAACATTTTTACCAACACCGCGGTAGTAATATTGCTCCAAATTATATCCTGCACCAAAACTTAAAAATTTATTAGTGCGGCCGCCAATAAAGCGTAATGGAACTGAGATGCCTGCCTTTAAAGTTGCGGCATTATAAGTTATAGATTTACCAAAAGCAGTATCTACGGTGCGGTTAAAATTCTCCTCAACGCCTGCATTTAAAACCGGGAACCAACCGCCGTAAATAGCATTAACGCCCAGGGTATGGCTTAGGTCGGTCCGGTTGTATGTGTAAGTAACGGCGCTTTTTAAGCTACTGAGTATATCATCGCTGTAAAAACTATATCCATATTCCGGATCATTCACCAGCGGCCTCCAACTGTGGAAATTAATAAGCCGGAACGATTTGCGGTATTTGGTAACCGAGGGTTTCGTACTTTCATTAACCTCAGCCTCAGTCAATGTACGCAGGGCATCAACGCCAGTCATATGTAATAAAGAATCAGTAAAATATTTATTATTTCCCATCATTAAGTTAAGTGCCGGAAATTCACGCCAGTCATCCTTCGTTAAATTTATACTGGCCAGGCGGTACCCATCAGCCGTAAAAGCAGATACCAGTAATTCCTGTTTGTTACTAACTGCGGGAGCGTAAACTCCATTGGTATTATCTGTTAACCTGTAAATCTTTTTATCCTTGATATTAACAGCAAAAACCGCATCTGCATAATTGTACATGGCGTTAAAATAAACGATATCGCCTTTCACAGTTGGGTATCCAATAACATTAAAAGAAAAGGGAGTAAGATTATCTATTGCACCGGTTGAAAGATCAATGGTTATCAAAACCATGTTCCCTTCGGGATTACGGGCAGCAGAAACTGCCGTGTTGGAATTAATGTATTTGGTTTGAGTAAAAAAGTAGTTGCGCCTGTTGGGGGTTGTTGCAATCACGCTACCGTTTTGGGCATCAATTCGTACTAGACTATTAGTGCCGTTGGGGTTTACCTGTACTGCAAGTATATCCGTACCTGCTTCATTAATATCGGGCGAAAAATATTTTGATTGCAAGGTAATTTGTTTTTGCTTTCCAGTATAAATATCAAGCAGTTTAATCACACTGTAATCGCGGTTTGCCCACCTGGCATCTGACTGGTAAGCGGCATAAACTACCTTACCGTTTTTGTAACTGTAATAATCGTCAATGCCAATATCACGTACCCTTATTTTTGTTTCCTTTCCCTTTGAAATAATATAAAAAGCGGGTATTTTTTTGTAGGATTTTTTGGTAACCAATATGCTGTCATCACTTACAAAATTAGCAAACTGGTAATCAACCACATTGTTTTTTTCTGTTTTGGTAAGATAGTTAAATTCGGTAACAGTATTTTTTTGTGCAGGCAGTGCTTTCGTTTTAAAATACTGCAGGGCATCATTGCGGAATTGCGTGTACGTTTTACCTGAGTACCTTTCAACAGCCCGGTTAAAAGGATAAAATACTCCCCGGAAACGCACCGCATCATTAGTGACCTTTTTCCAGAAATCGCTGCCAAATTTTTCGTAACCATAGGCAGTTAACTGGTAACCCAGCGCATAATAATCGGGCGTAAAATCTTTGTAGGAACCATTCCGCAGCTTCATCCACGAATAATTTTTGCCGCCCAGCCACAAAGATTTAAAGCCATTGTAAAAAGAAGGCATCCTGCCCCTCCCCTGCCTGCTAACCAGGGTTTCCTGCCAAACTGCATCGCCTTCAAAAAAGTAGTCCGGCACCGTCATGCCATTTGCAAGCAGCTGTCCCTCCTGCCCCAAAAGAAATGAAAACACTTTGGTAAACCCTTTATTGAAATTACTGAACTGCTGCATGTGCCTGTTTTCATGAATGATAAGGTTATCATCCCATCGCAGGCTTCCATTAGAAAAATTATTCTGGCCGGGAGTCATATATAACTCACTCATCAGGGGCGCAAGCCTCACATAAGCATTAGGAATGGTTATTTGATTTTGCAGGATGATACTCCATTTCCATTCCCGGTCACCGATTGTTTCGGCGGTAGTATCACTTAACAATTTCATAATACGGGCAATTCGGTTTGCCTGGCTGTCTAACCCCGGCGGAAAAATAACCCTGGCCTTACCTGTATTTACCTGCCGCCATTTTATGGAAGCAGGATTGCCACCGAAATTTTGGGCCGAAAGAAAACAGGAAGAGACTGAAAATAGGATTGTAATAATAATGACCCGCATGCTGAACTTTAACTAAAGTTAGTGAAAAGATCTATTGAACGGAAAAAAGTAAACCCCCATTACTGAGGGCTTTTCAAAGGTTTCTTTGGGGGCTATCTTAAAAGTTAAAGTTGATTAATTTATATGGTTTTACTTGTAGAATACAAATTGGAATACTTGTAGACATTTTACTACACTCCCAAAGACAAACTATTAAAAAACATACTAAAAACGAAATAATTTGCAAACGGATTGAGTACAAAGCGCAAATACCAGAATAAGTTTAGTATTTTCGGCACAAATTAACATGTATGAAGCTTTTTGTTGCCGGCCTGCCTTATGACCTGGATGATGCCGAATTAATGGAAATATTTGAAAAATTTGGTACCGTAATTACTGCAAGAGTAGCCATGGATAAGGAAACCGGAAAAAGCAAGGGCTTTGGTTTTGTTGATATGCAAAATGCGGAAGAAGCAAGAGATGCTATTGACAACCTTAAAGATATTTCGCTTGGCAAAAAGCCACTGATCGTTAAAGAAGCAGAAGAAAAATCCGGCCCTCCCGGTGGCGGTGGCGGAGGATTTAGGCCAGGAGGACAAAACCGCGGCGGCGGCGGTGGTGGTTACAGCGGCGGGAGTGGTAACCGCAGAGGGTATTAATTAAACCATAACTTCCTGAAAATATTTTGAACAGCAGATTTTGTCTGCTGTTTTTTATTGCACAATCTAATTTCGCCAAACCTTATTTACAATATAATGTTCTCCATTCATCTTCCAGAATGGCCATTTCTACCAGGCTTAAAAATTCATTATTAAACCAAAGTACATCACGGGAAACTCCCTCAATATTGAAACCGCTTTTTAAATAGCAATTTAAAGCGGCTTTGTTATTTTCGTAAACGCCCAGATCAACACGATGTAAGCCAAGTTCTTCAAATCCGATCTTTAAAACTGCCTTTGTCATTTGCCCGCAAATCCCTTTTTTTAAAGCATTTGGACTAACCAACACCCTGCTGATTCTGGAAGACCTGTTTTTCCAGCTTAATCCTCCTAAAGAAATATGCCCTACAACTTCGCCGGTTTCAGTATCCACAGCCTTATAAACAAATGCGTTTGAGTCATGAGGCACATTGGTATCTCTTATATACCATTCCAGGCTTCGCGTTGTTAATGGAAAACTAAATAATGAGCCACACCATTGTATCAACAGTTCTTCGCTATCAACCCAATCTATCAGTTGTTGAAAATCGCTTTGCACGAAGGGCTCCAATTTGATCATATAACTTCAATTGCATTTTTTGCGAAACGAATGTAAGATTAATTGCCTGAGGATTGAGAAATGACTATTTTAAATATTTATCAAACCAGTCCAGAAAATTCATTTCTTCCACCTCCCTATTACGCCAGCCATGTGCACCACCTTCTTTAATAATGAGGTTGCAGGCAACTTTCGCTTCTTTAAATTTTGCGATGATTGACTCTGATTGCTGTTTGGGTACCAGCACATCTTTATCGCCGTGTATAATCAATACGGGCGGGTCATCAGAGGTTACCGAATTTATAGGCGAAACTTCTTTTGCGATGGCCAGCCTTTTCTTTGTATCGGTTATGGTAACATAAGTTTTGCTGGTATCGCTAAAGTATTTAAAATCGAAAGCAGCTGCTACACCTGTAAAAACCAATGCTGCCTGATTGATGGTTTCGGCAGTATTAGGGCCGCCAAAATTTACAAAATCTGTGGGAGGATAAAATACAGCAGCAGCCTGCACCCTGCTGGAAACCTTATCAACCGGATCGGTGGATTTAGGTGTTACAGTTTCATCTGCTGTTGCAATCATTAACGATAAATGACCACCCGATGAAGAACCGGTGATGCCTATCTTATTGGCATCAATGCCATATTCTTTTGCATTATATCTTATAAAACGAACGGCTCTTTTCAGATCTGTAATTTCATCAGGAATTGTATAACGGGGCTGACACCCAACCATTACACCAAAAACGGTATAGCCACGGTCAATATACATTTGCGTCCTTTCCGGAAAACCTTCCCGCATTCTTTCGGAAGAAACCCAGTTGCCACTTAGTACGCTGATGATTGCCTTGCCATTTGAATGTTGCTTTGGAGTAAGCACGGTCATCGTTAATGCCATACCATCTTTACGACCGTAAATAATTTCTGCTTTGGAAAAGTTTAAACTATCAGACGCCATTGCAGCGGATGAAACAAGAATCAGTATTAAAAGAAAATTGAAACGCATAAAATATATTTTTCGTAATTTTTTATTCAAATAATTCTGCCTGCGGATTGTTGGCAACCTTTGGCACCCATTCCATTTCAATTGACTTATTAAAGTCGGCCAGTTTATTGCCCAAAGCTTTCCATCCCATCACATCCACCACTTTGCTGATGGTAACTTTTGCCTTACGTACCTGAGCACCCCTGCCACTTTGCATGGCCAGTATCGGTTCATCTTCGGTTGTAACTGCTTCCAGGTAATTGCCATCTCCTTCCTTAATGAAGAAAAATTTATTGTGCAGGGTTGATGTTTCGATCTTGAAACGCTTAACACTGTACTGTACTTTTTCTTTATCAAAATAAACCGCGGTAATTATTTTTTCGGCATCAAACTTCTCTATCAGCAACACTTTTTCGGTATCAAAACGCTGGGTAAGTTCCTGATCGGTAATTTGATAATTGCCATCATTGTATATAACCAGCAACCGGTCTTCTGCTTCAAACTTGCCCAGATAATCACCTTTTTCCTCCGTATTCAGGCGGCCAAACTTATTATCAAACCAAAGCTTTTTTGCATCCAGGGTTGAGTTTCCGGCTTCTTTGAATTTTACAGATTTTATCGGGTACTTAGTTACCTGGTTACCTATGCTGCCTCTTCCCTTTATTTCCTGCTCTTCAAAGTAAAAATCAAATTCCTTTTTATGGGCGTTGCAATTGGGGCTTAAAATTATTTTCACTACCTCAGCCTCACCATTGGCATTGGCGGTAAAATAATGTACCCGGCTCTTATCCGAACCCTTGGTTAAATCATATTCCTTGTCCCGGGTTATACCCGTTACGTTGAACCTTTTAGAAAAACTAACACCGGTTTTACCATCTACGTAAATCATGTTGTAGGTGGTTCTTTCATCGTTCTTCATAAACACGGCCACATGCAAAATATCTTTACCAATAAATACTTTGTCAGAGACTCTTACCACTTTCATAATGCCGCCTTTGGTAAAGGCAATAATATCATCCAGGTCAGATACTTCGGCCACCAGTTCATCTTTCTTTAAACCGGTTCCGATAAAACCATCGGCAAAATTTACATAAATTTTTATGTTGGCAATAGCTACAGATTTTGCCTGGATGATATCAAACTGTTTTATTTCTGTTTTACGTTCACGGCCCTTGCCATATTTCTTTAACAGGTTTTCATAATAAGCAACGGCATAGTCAGTAAGATTATCGAGATCGAATTTTACCTGTTTGATATCGTCCTCCAAACCCTTTATCTGCTCAATGAGGTCATCAATATCCAATTTGTAAATACGGCGTACCGGTTTTTCTGTAAGCTTGATGATGTCTTCACGGGTAATATCACGCTTCAGTAATTTTTTGAACGGGGTAAATGCTTTATCAATTGCTTCCAGCACTTTTTCCCAGGTTTCATGTTTCTTCTCTAATTCTTTGTATATTTTTTCCTCAAAGAATATTTTTTCCAGTGAAGTATAATGCCATTTTTCATACAACTCAGCCAACCTGATTTGCAATTCTTTTCTTAGTAACTCTTTTGTGTTGTCCGTTGCAATTCTTAATAGTTCGGATGCGCCAAGAAACT
>JBBRCM010000045.1:0-23088 GCA_038204855.1 Chitinophagales bacterium | reverse complement strand
TGACCGGTGATTGTATTTGCTATGATACGCATGCTGTCGCTTTTCCAGCAATGAATGCCATTACCGCTTTGCTGCTCTTCCTTTGCATAAGATGTGATGCTGTTTTTTTCGATACTGCAATTTGTTCCATATTGAGAATAGATACCGAAAAAAGTATCTTCCAGTATATTATTGCGTATTACCACATCCCGGCTGTGATATATTTTTATACCGGCAAAATCTTCAATGCTTGAAATACCGGAATGAATTATTTTAAATCCATCAACCACTACCCCATTTGCCTTAATGGAGATGATCTCGTATTTATGATCGCCATCCAGAACAGGATGACTAATCCCAAGCAGGAAAACAGATTTGCTGACGATGATATTTTTTTCGTGATAAACACCAGCATCAACCAGAACAGTATCGCCATCAACAGCCATACTTACTGCCTGCTGAATAGTTTTAACAGCCCGCTGATTACCAACAAGAATAGTTTTTGCCAATAAATTGTTGGTAAAAAAGATGAACGATGCTATATAAAATAGTTTTTTCAAGGCCTGTATAATTCATTCCACATTACTACCATTCCGGGAAATCGTTTTTGAACTGCAAGCAAACTATCCTGTATATTAAATGCTGCAATATTGCCTCCCATCGGGCTTCTAAGTTCGGGACTGCTTAGCAGAAAAACATTTTTAACATCAATCAACTGGTGAGTGCCGGAATAATTTGTGATGTAAATATTTTTGATATTGGCAGGTTCTATATCCTTTGATTTCAAAAAATCTAAAATGCAGTGCGTATCATCAAACTTATAAACCTTTCCTTTTCGGGTTACTATTTCGGCTCCAAAACGGTTATCACTGATGGTCATTTTACAGAAATGACAATTATCAATACCCGTTTTAAGTGTCTCTGGACCAGCTTTGCAGGATGTTATTGTTATTAAAAAAAGAAATGCCATTGCCGATGAGACAGCCGTTTTGTTTTTACTTTTTTTTGAAATCCGCCAAACAATAACCGTAAGAAAAAGCAACAAAGCTCCAACGGATACAAATATCCATCCACCCATTGCAGGAATTGAGTAAGCACCAAAATTTAATAATTGTTTAAAGCCGATCAACGGTGGCTGGTATGCCATCCCCGGTACAATAATAGCAGCATCCGGATTCAGGTTGTGTCCATAATTATATTCCCATCTCCAGAAATCATACATGGCAAGTATGCCAAAACCGACAAACAACACAAACAGCAGGTATAGTAATTTTCTTCTGCCAACAATACCTGTTACAACAAACAGTAAAGCAAAAAAGCCGATGCAATATGGGAGGATGGTGAACTCTAAAAAATCTGCCGTATGCAGTGTTTTCATTCCAATGTAGTGATTAAGGCCATTAATTATATCTACATTACCGGCAAGTTTATTAGGATAAATAAGCAGCATCAACCCTTCAGGATATTGCGGAGCATTCAGCTCAATTCTCCACAAGGGAACGAATAAAACCGCAACCAGGGCCATTCCGCAAAAGATCAGTAAATATCTCATCCATGGTTTCAACTTATCTTCTTTCATTTTTTTCAATTTAGTCTTCTGTTCCCAAGTATATAGGTTGGCATCCCACCAACAACAATTCAATAAAAAAGGGAACAGGCCTTACATGAGCCTGTTCCCTATCAGTAAAACATTATTTTTTCTTTACAGAATCGGCGGCAGTTGGCTCGGTTTTTCCAGTACCAAATTTTAACGGCACGTTGCTGCCGGCTGGTGAAACCCTCACGTAGCCCGACATTTCCTGGTGCAATGCACTGCAAAAATCAGTACAGTAAAAAGGAGAAATGCCAACCCTGTCCGGAATCCATTTTAATGTTTGCGTTTCTCCCGGCATTATCAGCAGCTCGCCGGTTAGTGCGCCCTTAACGGCAAAGCCGTGCGGCACATCCCAATCCTGTTCCAGGTTGGTTACATGGAAATAAACTTCATCTCCCATTTTAATACCTTCAATATTATCTGGTGTAAGGTGAGAGCGAATGGCTGTCATATATACATCAATCCTGTTTCCGGTTCGAACAACTTTAGTGGTTGATTCTCCATTGGAAAAATAAGGATTCTTATTATCTTCCATTTTAAAGAACTTCAAAGAATTTGGCCTGACCAGATCGGCAGGAATTATTTGTGCATAATGCGGTTCGCCAATAGTTGGAAAATCAAGTATCAACTGCATCTTATCGCCGCTAATATCATACAACTGCGCACTCTGAGAAAGTTCCGGCCCTGTTGGTAAAAACCTGTCCTTGGTAATTTTATTATAAGCAATCATATATTTACCATATGGTTTTTTAGTATCTCCACCGGCAACAGACAAATGGCCCACAGAATAATAAGTTGGTACCCTGTCTAAAACTTTTAAATCTTTGATATTCCATTTAACCACTTCAGACGAAACGAACATGGAAGTATAGGCATTGCCTTTGTCATCAAATTCAGTATGTAAAGGGCCAAGGCCGGGCTTCTTCACTTCGCCGTACAAAACAGATTCGTATTTAAGAATAGGAATGCCATCAAAATTGCCGATATAATCCTTGGCAGCAATTGCTTTTATCATTTTATCAAAGCTGAATACCGGAATCAATGCAGCTAATTTTCCGCTGCCCACAATGTATTCGCCGGTTGGGCTCACATCGCAACCATGAGGCGATTTTGGGCAAGGGAAAAAATAGGCGATGTCTGGAAAATCTTTAACATCCATTACGCTCACTTCTGTTTTGATAGTTGATGTTGCCGAATGTGTAATATCGCTGTACACATTGTGTGCATATTTTACAGATTGCTTTCTTGCTTTACCGGCTTTAAAATATTCTTCTGCTTTTTTCCAGTTGATGGCCATCACAAAATCCTTGTCTTTTTGTGAAGCATTTACTTCCAGCAACGTATGGGCTTGCTCAGTATTGTAGGTGGAGAAGAAAAACCATCCGTTAGAAACACCTTTTCCGGCACGGCTCAAATCAAAATTAAAACCGGGGCACTGCAATTGAAAAGCAATATCCATAGCGCCATTATCTTTTTGCACACTAATAAAACTGATAGTGCCTTTAAAATTTTGTTTGTAAGAACTGATGGGAACATCTCCGTTTTTATCATCCGGAGGAATACTAAACCTGGTGCCCGCAACCACATACTCGGTATTTTCTGTTATGAAAGGGGAAGAGTGATTACCGCCGCTGTTTGGCAATTCAATGATTTCAGCAGTCCGGAATGTTTTCAGGTCAATTCTGCCAACCCTGGGTGTATTATTGGCATTTACAAAAACCCACCGGCCATCATACATTCCATCGGTTTTTGAAAGTTGCACATGGTGCAGGTCATCCCAGGGAACAAAACCATGAGAAGTGTTTAACATCGGTTTTGTTTCTTCGCTGTAGCCATAACCTTTTTCCGGATCAACAGAAAAAACAGGGATTACCCTAAGCAAACGGCCCGAGGGCAATCCGTAGGTACTCAACTGTCCGCTAAAGCCACCGGATACAAAATTGTAAAACTCATCGTATTTGCCCGGAGCAACATACACTTTGGCAGCAGCATCGGAACTTACTGCCGAGCCTGCATTTTTTGGTTTACAGGCACTAAAGCCCAACATCAGGCTGCATGCAAAAACAGCCGCTGCTATTTGTTTATACTTTTTCATTTTGATTAATTTTATATTGAGAGTTAGTTATCATTTTACACCATCATTCCTGCGCATAAATTCATACAGGTTTCTTGCATCGGCATCAGCAATATTTTGATTGGGCATACGAACCAGGCAAATCTCTAATTGTGCCTGTGCCTTAGGATCCTTATTCAGCATGGCATCTGTGTTGGTTACAAAATTCATGATCCATGGTGCAGCATGGCGATCAGTAACACCCAGCCAGCCTGGCCCTACCAGTTTTTCGCTGGTTAGTTTATGGCAGCTACTGCATTTAACACCATATATTTTCTCGCCTGCAGATGCCATTGTCTGATCTACTGTTGCACCAACTGTTACCTCGGTAAATTTGCCCTCTCCTCTTTGAGGATCGTAAGAAGGGTTTGCACTTTCAGATTTCGTTGGTTCACTTGAAGAAGTTTCTGAAGTGGTACTTTTTTCAGTATTACCGCCGCAGGCTGCAAAAAATGCACTTATAACCAAAAGGATTGAAAATTTTTTCATGTTGTTTAATTTTTATTTAGAATTTGATTGTACAAGATTACCGGCAAAATGGAAATTATTTTATGCGTTCAGTCATATCTGTACCAAATAATCGTTCTTACCAAAAAAGTTTTGACTAAAATTCAATGCCAGCAAAGTAAAATCAGCATAGGCTGTTGTGTGCAACCCCTCCTTGAAACTCCGAATTGAGGAAATCTAACAAAACGGTAAAAGTGAGAGTGAGCTCACCAGATGCTATTGAGTAACCGGAGAATTTATGATACAAATTGAGGAATTACAATTTCCCTTACCGTGTTGCACCCTTAAAGTTTGAAACATCCTTTGCAAATATTTTAATGCAGCCAATATGTATTATCCTTAACGAGGGTTTCTAATTTTATTGCACTCTCCTTGTAACCTTTCCAATTCTCACTTACTCTATTGCTTTATACTATCTACCTATTGAATTAAGACAATGCTTTTTGTAACCCTAAATTAAAAAGGTAAAATTAAAAATTTAAATTATGGAAACAAATCAAACAATCAGGTCAGTGTTCAACGTACTGAAACTTACTTTTGGCATCGTTCCAATAGTAGCAGGTTTAGACAAATTCACTAACCTGCTAACAAATTGGGAGAACTATCTTCATCCAGGGTTGGCGTCAATGCTTCCATTTGCGCCACAAACATTTATGATGATTGTGGGGGTAATTGAAATTATTGCTGGCTTAATTGTATTGGCAAAACCAGCTATCGGCGGTTATATTGTAGCCGTATGGCTTACCCTTATTGCCCTTACACTGCTGGCAAGTGGAAATTATTTAGATGTGGCTGTACGTGATCTTGTAATGGCGATAGGAGCATTCTCTTTAGCAAGGCTTGCAAAGGTTGTGTTGGCTGAAAAAAATATACAGGCAAAAACTACTGTAGTATAAGTGGCATTAAGATTGTTGCATTTAATTTTAAAAAAACTATCCAGTTCATTTTTAAAAAAAGAGAATAAATATGCCCGAAATTAATACTCCCAGGAATATGCAGCAATACGCTGATAAAGATGTGATAGAACAAATTATATCAGGCAATATTGCATTGTTTGAAATTCTGATACGCAGGTACAACCCATTTTTATATAAAGTTGGCAGAAGCTATGGATTAAATCACCAGAACACACAGGATTTGATGCAGGATACTGCAATAAGCAGTTATCAGAATCTTTCAAAATTTGAAAACCATTCTTCTTATAAAACCTGGATTATAAAAATAATGTTGAACCAGTGTTATCATAAGGTACAAAAGTTCAGCTATAAAAAAGAGCTGCCATCAGAAATATCTGACAATTATAAATCACCTCACATGTTTTTAAAAAACAATCATAGCGACACAGGCAAATCTGTTATTAACCATGAGTTGAGTAAAGTTATTGAAGCCTCTCTTGAAAAGCTTTCGGAAGATTACAGGATTACATTTGCCCTTCGTGAATTAACAGGCTTAAGCGTTGATGAAACAGCAGAGATAATGAACACAACGCCGTCAAACGTAAAAGTGCGGCTGAACCGTGCAAAAATGATGTTGCGTAAAGAGATTGAAAAAATATATACGCCTGAAGATATTTACGAATTCAATCTTATTTATTGCGACAAAATTGTAGACGCTGTAATGAAACAAATTAAATCCTGACAAAGTAAAAAAAATAATCATCAAAAGAAAACTGTCATGAAAATAACTTCAATTAAAACAGCAACAATCATTAGCATTATGATACTTATCGTATCAGTAAGTCAATTTATGCAATGCACCAATTCTTCAAACGGACAAGCTAAAAAGACAGAAAATGAAAATGAAGACCCTATTACTGATAATGCCAATAAAATGTTGGCAGAAGGTAAGCAAACATTTCGTTTTGAAACTTTTGGTGATGAAGCTTATTGGACAGATGCACTTCAATTAAACAAAGCTATTACAGGTGAAAAAAATGGGGGCATTGGAGGCGGACTATCTCCCAAAGCTGCATTAGCAGCAGGATTAAAAGTTGACATGGATGTAATACCCGCTGATGTTGCAGCAGCTATAAAAGCCGGTAAAGTAAATTTAGACGACCCGGCAGTTACACTTACACTTTTGCAATTGAATGCAGTGGTTGGTGTGAAAGGTACTTTTGATAATGATAAAAGACTTGTATCTATCGGGCTAACCTGTGCATCCTGTCACTCAACTGTTGATGATGCATTTGCTCCTGGCATCGGGCATCGTTTAGATGGTTGGGCAAACCGCGATTTAAATGTTGGTGCAATTGTATCTATGGCTCCTAATTTAAAACCCATTACCGATGCATTAGGTGTAGATATAGCCACCGTTAAAAAAGTATTGGCAAGCTGGGGACCCGGCAAGTTTGATGCGTTGCTAAACTTAGATGGTAAAGCATTCCGTCCTGACGGAAAATCCGCCGCTACTTTAATACCTGAAGCATTTGGACATGCCGGGCATACGCTTCACACATGGACAGGTGGATGGGGTGACGTTACTTATTGGAATGCTTATGTTGCCAATCTTGAATTAGTAGGTAAAGGCAATTTTTATGATGCCCGGTTTGATGATGCTAAAAAATATCCTGTTGCCGCAAAAACACAGGCGGGTCACAAACACAATAATCCTGACATGATAACCGATAAACTGGCGGCTCTTCAATTTTATCAGTTATCAATTCCTGCACCAAAAGCTCCTGACAGTATTTATAATAAAGATGCAGCAGCAAGGGGCATGGTTTTATTCAATGCAAAAGCACAATGCGCAAGCTGTCATGTTCCTCCTCTCTTTACAGAGCCGGGATGGAATACCCATAAAGCATCCGATATTGGTATTGATGATTTTCAGTCAAACCGTTCACCAGACAACACTTATGTTACGCAAGGTTTAAAAGGTTTATGGACACACATGAAAGGGGGTTTTTATCATGATGCACGTTTTGCAACATTAATGGACGTTGTAAATCATTATAACGATTTCAAAAAATTAAATTTAAATGAAGCAGAGAAAAAAGATTTGATCGAATACCTTAAATCTTTATAGAATAATCAGAATCCTATTTTTCAATTTGGAGGCGGTTCCGGGCGGGAATAACAATGAATTCCCTGCCTTCGCAAATACTCGACCGTAATTGAGTATGATTTCAATCATATCTTACCCTGTTTAACCTCATAATTGCAGCCCCGGATGCTTATTACTTTTGAAATAAGCAGAAATTACTTGTTATGAAAATAGATATAGACACTTTACTTGCCTGGGGAGCCGCCTATAAGAAAGTTGCGGCCGGAGAAATTATTTTCCGGGAAGGCACGGAATCTTCCTTCTACTATCAATTGGTTTCCGGCAAAGTGAGATGGGTAAATATAAACAACGAGGGCAAAGAATTTATACAAATCATTATTGAACCCGATGAATGCTTTGGTGAATTGCCTTTATTTGATGGGGAGCCATTTGCAGCCAGTGCTATTGCTGATGAAGACTCGGTTATTATACGGCTGCACAAATCTATATTTCATCAACTGTTAAAAGAAAACCCAGAACTGCATTTTGAGTTTACAAAGCTGCTTACCCAAAGGCTGCGGTTTAAATTTTTAATTTTAAAAGAGCTGGCCAATCACAACCCGGAAAACAGCATATCAACCTTACTTGGTTATTTTAAGCAAACACAAAAAAATATCTGTACCAAATGTAACCGGCTTAAACTTACCCGCCAGCAAATAGCAGATATGACCGGCTTGAGGGTTGAAACGGTGATACGAACCATGAAATCAATGCAATTGAAAGGAGACCTGCAGATTACAAAAGGCAAGGTTTATTGTTGATTGTGATTCAAATCATACTATCTTAATGCACAGATTGATTTCTTTGCACTAAACAGTAATCATGGTATTTCCGCTGTTCCGATGGTTAAAAATTTCATTGATCAACTTATTGATTGTTGCCTGCCTGGGTGTAACCTTAAGATATAAGATACTTTATTCACTTCCATTTGTTGATCAAAAACATTTACTACACGGCCATTCGCATTTTGCATTTGCAGGATGGATCACCCAGGCACTGATGGCATTGCTCGTTTCTTATTTGATAAAACAACCCGGAGCAGATAATTATAAAAAGTACACCTGGCTTTTATATGCCAACCTTGTTACAGCTTACGGTATGCTGATTGCTTTTCCGATAGAAGGTTATGGATTATTCTCCATCATTTTTTCAACAGCATCCATTCTTGTTTCTTATGCTTTTGCTTTTTTTTACTGGCGTGATCTGAATAAGCTTAATAATGGCATGGCAGCAAACTCCTGGTTTAAAGCAGCAGTATTATTTAATGCGCTTTCTTCTTTGGGCGCATTTGCCTTAACCATTATGATGATGAATAAGGTCATCCACCAAAACTGGTACCTGGCTGCAGAATATTTTTATTTGCATTTTCAATACAATGGGTGGTTCTTTTTTGCCTGTATGGGATTATTAACTGCATTTGTTAGCCGTAACACTGCCTCGGAAATAATACTCCGAAAAATATTCTGGCTTTTTGCATTTGCCGTTATTCCGGCTTATTTTTTATCTACTTTATGGATGGATATTCCTTTATGGGTTTATATGTTGGTTATTATAGCCGCCATAGCACAGATTGTTGGCTGGCTGTGGTTTGTAATCCTGTTCAAAAAAAACTGGAACCTTTTAAAGCCAAAAATTTCGACAACTTCAAAATACATCCTGACTTGTTCGGCCGTTGCACTCACTGCAAAACTGCTTTTACAACTGGGCTCTACCATTCCTTCATTAAGCGATCTTGCATTTGGTTTCAGGCCCATTGTAATTGGCTACCTGCATCTTGTCTTACTGGGTGTTATTAGTTTATTCATCGTAGGTAGTATGTTTTCTGAAGATTATTTTTATACGCACAAACGATCTGTAACGGGTGTATTTATTTTTACCGGTGCGGTTATATTGAATGAAGCTTTACTGATGATACAGGGTGTTGCTGCAATAACCTACACAAACATCCCCTTTATAAATGAAATGCTGCTGTTGGCAGCCATCTTGCTTTTTACAGGAGCGCTGCTAATGGCATTGACCAAAAGAAATATTTTAGAAAAATGATTTCAATCACAGTTTGTCATTTTTTATAAACACAACTTTGTAAAAAATATAATTATGACAAACTTAGCAGAACAAACACTTGCAACCATTGTAACCAATAATCACTTTACAGTCCCTGTGCTGGAAAAATATAATCTTGATTTTTGCTGTAAAGGCAAACGAACACTCACAGATGCCTGTATGGAGAAAGGATTGTCTGTTAAAATAATTTCCGAAGAACTGGAAAAATATTTGGCAGCATTACAAAATAATATAATGCCCTTTACAGAAATGACGGCTGAACAGTTAATCAGCTATATCCTCATTCATCATCACTTTTATGTAAAGCAATCCATGCCAACCATCATCGGTCACTTAGAAAAAGTGGCAGCCAAACATGGTGAGCATTTTCCTTACATGATTGAAGTACTCAGTTTGTTTAAGGAAATAAATGCAGAAATGACATTGCACATGTACAAGGAAGAAGTGATTCTGTTTCCCCGGATAAAAGAGATAGCTGCTTTGCAGGATGCCCATCTTCACCAAAACGTAGCTGCCGGTTATATCGCAGCACCAATACAGGTTATGGAGCAGGAACATGACCATGCAGGAAATATTTTGTACCAGATTCGTGAGTTAACCAACAATTATACTCCGCCTGCCGAATCCTGCACAACCTTCCAGGTAAGCCTTGCTGAATTGAAAGAATTTGAAGAAGACCTGCACAGGCATGTTCACCTTGAAAACAATTTACTGTTTCCGCTGGCAGAAAAAATGTTGCTGCAACAAAGTCAGTTAAACTAAAAACTATTTTTTTTCTGGTATCCGCTTTAAAGTTTCCAATAAATATGGCCAGTATTTTTGTACCGAGCTTATCTGTACTTTTTCATCCGGAGAATGGGCTCCTCTTATATTGGGGCCAAACGATATCATTTGCATATCGGGGTAATTTGTACCCAATATGCCACATTCCAACCCGGCATGCACCGCGTTCACATGGGCATCAGCTTTGAATAATTCTTTGTACAGATCGCTCATTAATTTAACAATGGGTGCTTCTGGCTTAGGAGCCCAGCCGGGATAAGAACCACCAAAAGATGGCGTGGCACCTGCCAGTTCAAAATTATAACAAATGGTTTTTGCAAGATCCATCTTTTCACTATCAACCGAACTTCGGGTTAAGCAGAGAATAGTAAGTTCACCATCTTTTACCAGTACCCTTGCCAGGTTATTCGAAGTTTGCACCAACCCGTTTATTGCCGGGCTCATTCTGTAAATACCATTGGGGCAGGCTGCAATGGTTCTTAATAAATTATATTGAAATGCTATATCCAGCACAGTTTCAGGAGTAACGATTGTTTCCATACTGATGCTGACATTCGGATCAGTATCTTGATATTCGTTTTTAATAATTTCGGCCACCAGATTTACCAGGGCAGTAAAATCTTCGCTCTCACCTGCATGTATGGCTACTTCGGCAAATGCCTCCCGTGGAATGGCATTTCTTAATCCACCACCGTCTATTGTGCTTATCCTTAGTTCAAATTTTTCGGCAGCACTTAGTAAAACACGGGCAATTAATTTATTGGCGTTGGCCCTCCCTTTATAAATATCCATACCGGAGTGCCCGCCTGTTAATCCTTTTACTATTATTTTAAAACCCATTGAATCAGGGTTAACCTTTTCTGTTTTGTAATTTCCGCCAATGGTTACATCAATACCACCTGCGCAGCCAATAGTCAACTCATCATCATCTTCCGTATCCAGATTTAGTAAAATTTCTGCGTCAAGCAGTCCACCTTTTAAACCAAGGGCACCCGTCATACCGGTTTCTTCATCAATGGTAAAAAGCGCTTCCAGAGCGGGGTGAGAAATATCATTTGAAGCCAGCAAGGTCATGATGGAAGCCACGCCTATCCCGTTATCGGCACCCAGAGTTGTACCTTTTGCTTTTACCCAATCATCTTCAACAAACATGTTTATTCCTTCTGTTGCAAAATCAAAAACAGTATCCGCATTTTTTTGATGCACCATATCCAGGTGGCTTTGCAAACAAACGGTTTGTTTATTTTCCATACCGACTGTTGCAGGCTTTTTAATAATTACGTTACCAATTGCATCCATAGCAGTTTGCAGGTTTAGCCCTTTTCCAAAATCCATCATGAACCGTATTACGGCCTCCTCTTTTTTTGAAGCCCGCGGAATTGCGTTGAGTGCCGCAAAATTCTGCCACAATTCAGTGGGTGTTAATTCGCTCAGGTTTATATTCATTTGGCTATTTTTTTATTTTTATCAACTGCTAAATTAAAGCAAACTCAATGACTAATGCCCAAAATTTTCTCAAAAAAAAACGCTTCAGTTGCCTGAAACGTTTTTTCTAAAATTATAATTCTGCATGCTTATTGTTTTGCGTCGGCATTTTCTTTAACCTTGGTACCACCTCTATGTGTTGCATTAATGGCAGCGTACCTGATCTTTAATCCGGCAATCTTTAAATTATCGGCTGTCTTCAAATCTTTTTCCACTGCATTTTTACGGGTATCCAATGCTTCGTACAATACATTGATCTCATCCCAGTCTTCCCTGGTATACTTATTTTTATTATCATCTACCACATCTACAAAGTTTTTATAAACGCCCAGTATATTATTACCGTTAACAAATGCAAACTGCATATCATCGCCAATTTTACCTTCGCCAAATAAACGGTCTCTTAACACCTTTCTGAAGTTTGGACCTCCATTCGCATTTCCATTAGCATTTGCGTTAGCAATAGCAACTTTGGCTTCCTGCTCTTTTATAGCAAGCTCATACTTTGCTTTTAAAGCTTCGTATTTAGCTTTGCTTGTTTCAGCCTTTGCTTTCTCCTCGGCGCTAAGATCTGCCAGATTTTTTTCTGCTCTCATAGCCCTTTCCTGGTATCCATTGTCAATAGCTGTCCAGTTTGCAGTGGTATAAACAGGTGTTGCATTTTCAACAGAATCAACATAGGTGTTCAGCATCTCTGCATCCTGCTTTGCTTCTTTGTTCTCGGTTTTGCATGCTGTAAATCCAACACTGAGGATTGCAGTCGCAAATAATAATTTTGTCTTTGTCATTTTCTTATTTTTTATTTAAACCGGTAAGGCAACATCCATGCCATGATGCCTGAGTTTTTAAAATTTGTTATTTGGGTAAATGCATAGTACTAATCTTACCGCTGCAAAATTATTACCAATGTAACCCGCAAGCATTACAAAATTCTCTACATTTGTTACATCATTCACACTTTAGGTTTTACAAAAATTAATTCAGCTTACCTTGGCGAAAAAAATATGGAAAAGCGTGTACTTGGAATTATTTTATCGCTGCTTGGTATTGCAGGCCTTATTTACGCAGGCGTAACTTTTATGAACGGTGGCACAGGAGAAAGAAATATAAAAGCTATTATTTTTACCGGCGTAGTGGGTGCTATTTTCTTTTTTGCAGGTATTGGTTTAATAAAAAACACCAAAGACAAAGCAACATAACAAAAGTTTTAGCTTATATTACATATTCAGGTTTAATAACAGTAATTTAATATCTTTTAATAAAAAATTATGCACCCGCTTATCCCCGCTTTTACGCTGCTGCTTTCTATGCCTGGTGGCTCAGAGTGGATATTGATAGTTATTGTGGTTCTTTTAATGTTTGGGGGTAAAAAAATACCGGAACTAATGAGAGGACTTGGAAAAGGCATGCGTGAATTTAAAGATGCCAAGGATAATGTAAAAAATGAAATAGAAGATGGTATGAAAGAAAAAGATGTGAAAGACACAACAACACCTGCTCCACCACCTGCAGAATAAATATTTCTGCGTGAAAATATTTGCCCCCTTTTAGGAATAGAAGGGGATTTTTTTGCCCAACCAGTAAAATATAACCGCTTCAATAAAATTTCTTTTAAGTACTTAGCTATCAGCTTTTTTAAAAATTCATACATTTTTATTGTACTTCGGTTTATCTTTTTTTTTGTTACCATAAAAACGCCTAAAGGCTTTACAGCCGTGGATATAGTGATACATCCTTAGGTTTGCAACATCGACAGAATATTGTAATTGTATAATTAATTAACAGCATTGTATAAAAAGATTTTACACAAGTGGTTTTAGTTTTGATTTAAGCACTTTACAACATTATGGCTGGGGTTACAATGTTTCTTTAACCCATACAACACACACGAAAGTTTTATTTAATTAAAAAAATAAAACCAACACCTGCTCTTTAGCGTAGCTAAGATTATCGTTATTATTTTTCATACACTTAAAAATTAAATTTATGTCGTCAACACTTTTGCTGGCCATGCCCGGTGGTTCGGAAATGATTCTTATTGTAGTAGTAGTACTGTTAATGTTTGGCGGTAAAAAAATACCGGAACTGATGAAAGGCTTGGGAAAAGGCATGAGAGAATTTAAAGACGCCAAAGATAATGTAAGCAATGAATTTGAAAACAGCATGAAGCCTCAGCCGCCTGCTGCCATTAAAGAAATTAAGTAAAAAAATACAAACCAAACCCCTTCTTCCCTTCCGGTTAATTTAAAAGCTTTCTATCACCAACAAAAATTAAATTATGAAAAGAACTAGTTTTCCATCACCCTCAGAAAAAGATGCACCTATATCTGAATTTGGGAAGCAGCGTAGAAATATGCTGAAATACTTTGGCGCATCCGCCGCCTTAATTACAATTGGCAGTGCCTGCAAAAAGAGTAGCGATGACACTCCCGCTTCCGGTACTGTTGATCTTGGTTCGGGAGATGTAGGCATTTTAAACTATGCCTATGCATTAGAACAGCTGGAGGCGGCATTCTATGTAAAGGTAGTTGCATCTCCTTATGCCGGCATGACGCCATTGGAAACAGAATATCTTACGGATATCCGCAACCATGAAGTTGGACACCGTGAATTTTTTAAAGCTGCTATAACGGCTGCTGCGCCAACTATGATCATTCCTGCATTGGAAGTAGATTTTAGCAGCATTGACTTTACAAGCCGCACAAGTGTTTTAAGCACCGCAAAGGCTTTTGAAGACTTAGGAGTAACTGCATACAATGGCGCAGGACAATTAATTTCCACAACCGGTAATGGCCCTACGTATCTTGGCCTTGCAGGTAAAATAGTTTCTGTAGAAGCAAGGCACGCTGCATTGATAGCGGATTTGCTTTCGCCTGGAACATTTGCCAATACTGTTGATGCAAATGGTTTGGATACAGCACGTACGCCTGCACAGGTATTGGCCATTGCCGGCACCTATATTAAAACAAAAATAGACGCAAGTCATTTACCATCTTAAAAACAAACAACTATGAACTTACAAAATATAATAACCGAAATTGAAAAGGTAGATCCGGAAGTTTACGAAAGATTTGATACCCGGAGAAAGGCGATGAAAAATTTTGCAAACATAGGTGGTAAAATAGCTTTGGCAGCAGTGCCCTTAGCCATTGCATCTATGTTTAACAAGGCTTACGGCCAAACGCCTGGAGATGTAAACTCAATTTTGAATTTCGCTTTAACACTGGAATACCTTGAAGCAGAATTCTATAACAACATTGTTATATCGCCCGGTTATGCTACCGCATCTGCAGCAGATAAGGCAGCTTTACTTAAAATAAGGGATGATGAGAACAAACACGTGGCGTTTCTTAAAACTGTTTTGGGTACAGCAGCTGTAGCAAAACCTACTTTCGATTTTACGGGTGGTAAAGGTTCTGGCACTGGTCCTTTTGCAGGTTATCTGAATAGCTACGCTGTGCAATTGGCCATGGCACAAACTTTTGAAGATACTGGCGTACGTGCTTACAAAGGCCAGGCTCCGGGACTTCAATCAAACAGAGTAGCGCTTACAGCAGCTTTGAATATTCATTCGGTTGAAGGAAGGCATGCTGCACACGTAAGGCAAATGAGAAGAGCTTTAGACGTTGCAATTCCTGTAGGTCAAAAGCCACTTAAGCCATTTATTACTTTAAACTACAGCGGTATTGATTATCCTCCAGCGCAAGCAAACATTAATCTAAGTTACTCCGGCGAAGAAGTTACTACGCAGGCTGGTGTTAACATCGTTAATTTGGGTGGCACATTTAACACAGCTGCAGCAGCATCTGAAGGTTTTGATGAACCATTAACAGCAGCGCAGGTATTAACCATTGTTAATCCGTTTATAGTATAGTTTTATTTTTACGATAATAAAAAAATAAAGAGGCATTCAGCAGAATGCCTCTTTTTTAATATTATTTGATAGCATGAAAGCCATGTATTCTGCAAACTAACACGGACTTCAATTGGTAAGCCAGGTGTAAATTATGCAAGTAAATTCAAAAGTTATGTAACATAAAAAAAACTAAACGGACCTAATTTTGCTTTTCACAGTTTTAAATAATTATTATGCCTATTCTAACAATTCTTTTGGTGCTGGTGGTTGTAGGGGTGCTACTTTGGCTGGTAAACAGCTACATCCCTATGGACGGCAAAATTAAAAAAATCCTAAATATTGTGGTGGTGGTGCTGGTGATCATCTGGTTGCTGAAAGTTTTTGGCCTCTTCAGTTCTGTTCAGGGCTTACATGTTTAACCAGGCCATTAAAAATGCAGATGCTTGCTTTAAAAAAAATCAGCCCTGTTTATGCCCTGCAAGTACTGGCGGTTATCCTGCTTTTTGCTTATAAAGGCCCAATACCGGAATCTGAATCAAGTGGAATATCATCCCATAAAGTCTTGATGCCGGAAGTTAAAAATAATTCAATGATCAAGACACAGCGTGATTCTTTGACAACTGGTGAAATGAACAGTCTATCTATATTAAACACTGGCTTGAAAAATCTGCCGCAGGTGTTGCAGAGAAAAGCAGCCAGATAAAACACAGCATACAGCAACAATTTTTATCCATCGTTATACCGTGCCATACAACTTAGTTAATGAACACAACATCAATCATCGATATTTCAGAAGCAAAGATGGTATCAGGTATGCTAAACAATGACAAGGATTGTTTTTCCGGCATATATGACATGTATGCAGCCAGGCTCCTGGGCATGATAATGAAATGGGTTAAGGAAGATAAAAAAGCAGAAATACTGTTACATAATGCCTTTGTAAAAGCATGGCATGACCGAAGGTTATTTGAGCCGTCGAGTGGAGCATTTTACAATTGGCTGTGCAGTCATGCCCGGTTTTGTTTCCATGAGGATGTGGCTTGTGGAATAAGCAAAGAAGTATAAGTATAATTCTATAATATGCCTGGGGCGTTTTTTCCCCATAGCGTGGGGTACTTTTTTTTATTATTTTTTGAGAAATAAAAATGAAAGACTACCTCCATCATTAAAATTGTAAACCTTTATAAAATTGGTATTAGCTGTTAAGAATATTTTTAGCGATGCAGGCAGAGTAACACTTTTCGCAGCCAGGTTTTTTAAAGAGGTGTTTAAACCTCCTTTTGAAATCAGGGAATTTCTGCGGCAATGTTACAGTATGGGCAATAAGTCGCTTCCGCTTGTTGGCATCACAGCCTTTATCATGGGGTTGGTACTTACTTTGCAGTCACGCCCTACGCTGGTTGAGTTTGGGGCCGAATCATGGTTGCCCGGTATGGTGGCCCTTTCGCTGGTTAGGGAAATTGCACCGGTAATTACAGCGTTGATCTGCGCAGGTAAAATTGCGTCGGGCATTGGAGCCGAGCTGGGTTCGATGAAGGTTACTGAACAGATAGATGCCATGGAAGTATCAGCCATTAATCCATTTAAATACCTGGTTGTTACACGCATACTGGCCACTACGTTAATGATTCCGGTATTGGTAATATTTGCAGATGCCATTGGCATTTACGGCGGCTATGTGGGTGTTAACATACACAGTGATCTAAACATGTTCCGCTATTTTAACCAGGTGCTTGAGTCATTGGATTTTTTAGACATCCTGCCGGCAATGGCCAAAACTTTTTTCTTTGGTTTTTTTATTGGTTTGATTGGCTGCTATAAAGGATACACCGCAGCCAACGGAACAGAAAGCGTTGGTAAAGCTGCTAATTCCGCTGTAGTAGCGGCATCGCTTACCATTTTTATAATAGATATGCTGGCAGTGCAGATAACAGACCTCTTTTTCTAAATAAAAAATGATACAGCAAGATATAAATATAAACAAGGATTCACCCGCCGATACCGGTGGTCCGGTAATTGAAATAAAAGATTTATACAAATCTTTTGGAAAAGACAATGATGTATTAAAAGGAGTTAATCTTACAGTAAATAAGGGCGAAAACCTGGCCGTACTTGGTAAGTCAGGTTCAGGTAAATCAGTACTCATAAAATGCATTGTCGGTTTAATTACACCTGATAAAGGAGAGATAAAAGTATTTGATACAATCGTGGATGCGCTAAGCGAAACAGAGATGAATGCAATACGGGTAAGGATTGGCTTTCTTTTTCAAAATGCTGCCTTGTACGATTCCATGACGGTGAGAGAAAACCTGGCATTTCCTTTAAAGCGACATTTCAGAAAATTAACAGCCGGTGAAGTGCAGACTGCAATTGAAGAAGCCCTTGACAGCGTTGGCCTGGCGGAAGCGATTGATAAAATGCCGTCGGAATTATCAGGCGGTATGCGCAAGCGAATCGGTCTGGCACGTACCCTTATCTTAAAACCGGAGATCATTTTGTATGATGAACCAACTACCGGCCTGGATACCATCACCTCCAGGGAGATAAGCGAACTGATACTGGCCATTCAGAAAAAAAATAAAACCACCTCCATCATCATTACACACGATATGGCCTGCGCAAAACTAACGGGCGACAGGCTGGTAATTTTAAAAGATGGCCTGATTGATGCAGAAGGTAGTTATGAGGTGCTGGAAAAAAGTGAGGACGAATGGGTACGTTCGTTTTTTAATTGATCATTTTATAAAAGTTAATGTATGAATAAAGATGCTGGCTTTACATGGAAACTGGGCATGTTTGTAGTAATTGGCCTGGTGCTGTTTACAGGTACGATATATTTTGTTGGCAAACAAAAAAATCTGTTTGGTTCAACCTTTAAACTAAAGGCCGAATTTAAAACTGTAAGTGGTTTAAAGGAAGGTAATAATGTGCGTTTTTCGGGCATTAATGTAGGCACGGTTGACGGAATAGAATTGATGACAGACACTACCGTAATGGTATCCCTGGTAATAAAAAAAAATGTACAGCAGTTTATAAAAAAAGATGCGGTGGCCAGCATTGCAACTGATGGTTTAATGGGTGACAAAGTGCTTACCATTTCTCCCGGCAAACCGGGATCTGAAAGCGTTTCCAATGATGCACTCATTGGTTCAAAAGCCGCCGTTGAAATGTCGGATGTAATGAGCAGCTTGAAAACCAGTGTTGACAATGCAGGTATTATTACAGGGCAACTTGCGCAGGTAAGTTATAAAATAAACAATGGGAATGGTGCATTGGCCAAGTTAATATCCGACGAGGGCTTTTCCAATAATATTAAGGGTACGCTAACCAATCTCCAGACAAGCTCCAATGAGTTTGCCCGTTTTACTCAAAATCTTAACAATGGCGCTTTATCAAGTAAACTAGACTCAACCATGAGTAACCTGCAGGCGGGTACCAAAGGCTTAAGCGATAATATGGATGCAGTAAAACACAGCTTTTTATTAAGGGGATATTTTAGAAAACAAAAGAAAGCAGCAGAAAAAAAGAAGGCGGAACAGAAAAAACAGGGAGATTCAATTAAGCCCCAGGATACAATAAATTCAAAAGACAGTATTAAACAATAGTAAAAACTTTACAGGCTTTTTTTGACTGAATGATATAACAGGCAAAAAAAATAGTATCAGGAATTTATTCACGCAGAAAAAAATACTCTGGCTGTTACCTTTAGGCAATAAATGTGTGAATGATGTAAATTACGAGCATGATTTTGTAACGCTTCAAATGCAGGGAGTTATCACCTTTGTACGGGAATGAGAAAACGCTAACAGGCGCAAATAAATGGACAGTTTTGCAGAAATTAAAGAAAATGGAATAGAGACAAAAGTGAAGCACTATCAAAATTTAGAATTTGGGAATAATTGTTTTTTTATTATTGATAGAAACTGCTCTCCGCTTAAAAGATGAAAATTCTGTGGAAATAAAAAATGGCATGCAATTTGACTTTATGCTTTCGTAACAATTTACATAACCTAAAAAAAAAACAATGGGAAATCTACTTTACACAATAGCTGTGATCTTAGTTATCATCTGGGCTGTTGGCTTTCTGGGGTTCGCCGCTGGTGGCCTTATTCATATACTTCTGGTAATTGCAGTAATTGCAGTTGTACTCAGACTTATCCAGGGGCGTAAACCTTTGTAATTTAAAAAATCATTTCAAAACAAAAAATAAAACAACATGGGAAACTCAAACAACGCAGGAAAAGTAATCGGGGCAATATTTTTAGGTGCAGCTATAGGCGGTGCTCTTGGAATACTTTATGCACCTGATAAAGGCACAGAAACAAGAAAGAAAATTTCTAAAAAAAGTAATGACCTTACCGATGCAGTAAAAGAAAAATTTGATGCCATTGTAGAAAAATTTAAAAAAGAAGTGGAAGACGTAAAAGATCAGGCAAATGAATTTGCTGATAATGGCAAATCAGCCATAGAGAAACTTAAAACGAACCACGGCGTTTAATTTTTTTAAAAGGTAACTGAAATTAAGAGCCGGAAAATATTTTTCCGGTTGTTAATTGTAAAATAGCAATAATGGAAACACAGTTAAATTCAATTGAACCGTTGCTGGAAAGAGCAGAAGCCTACGGCAAAACGAGTTTTGAATTATTAAAACTAAAAGCGCTTTCTAAAACTGCAGATGTAACATCTACCCTGCTTTCGAGATCAATATTTATTTTGCTTCTTTCGCTTTTTGCGTTCACTATAAACATCGCAGTAGCACTGTGGATTGGAGATCTGTTAGGCAAAAACTACTATGGATTTTTCATTGTTGCGGGTTTCTATGCGGTTGTTTCCATTGTTTTACTGATAGCACATCCCAAAATCAAATCCAGTGTAAACAATACCATCATCAAGCAATTGTTCAACTGATATTTTTATGAGACTAATTACAACATCTGAAGAATTAAACGCTGCCATTCAGGAACTGGAACTGCAGCGGGGTGATGAATTGATTCTTTTAAAAGAACAGTTTAATAAAACCAGGGAAGATTTTAAGCTTATCAATATTATTAAAGGTTCCTTAAAGCATGCCGTTGCTTCGCCTGATTTAAAGACAGACGTGATCAATGCCGCTATTGGCTTTACTACCGGAGTAATAGCCAAAAAACTTATGATTGGAAAAACAATTAATCCATTCAAAAAATTGCTGGGCGTTATTGTTGAAATGGCCGTGGCCAATAAGGTAGTGAAAAATGCCGATGGTATAAAATCTGCCGGAACCGCCATTTTTAGCTTATTCAAAAGAAAAGAATTGCAGGATAAATCATAAATTGGTAATTCATTTACGCACATTTTATGTAAAACCGGTGCTGATATTTTCAGTGTTTTGTTTTTGGCATTTTTTCGACAAAGCATAGCTCAACATAAAACAACTTTTAACCAAATCATATCACCATTAAAAAAAAACATGAAAGTAAATATTGGAATGTCGGAAAAGAATTTAAAAAGCAGTGCCGATCTTTTATCAGCCGCACTTGCCAATGAAATGACCCTTTACATTAAAACAAGAAAATTTCATTGGAACGTCTCTGGCGAAAGCTTTATGGAACTGCATAAACTATTCGAAAACCAGTATAAGCAGCTGGAGGAATCAATTGACGAAATAGCCGAACGCATTGGAAAGCTTGGCCACAAAACAATTGGCACCATGCAGGAGTTTTCAAAACTGTCGTCTATTAAAGAAAGTCCGGGAAAATATGCCTCGTCAAAAGAATTATTGAATGAGTTGTTGAAAGATCACGAATCAGTTATCATTATGCTTCGTAAGGATGTTGATGAAGCGGCAGATAAAATAAAAGACGCAGGCACGGCTGACTTTTTTACCGGTCTTATGGAACAACATGAAACCATCGCATGGACACTGAGAAGGTACCTGAACTGACCATTTCAATATCTGCATATCAGGTTACGGTCTTTTTTTGATATAAATGAAACCTAAAAGTGTAAATGATATAATGTATTGCAGCAATTCTGTAATGCTTTACTTTTAAAAAGCAACCACCTTTGTATTTACAAAATAAAATTACCGATTAAAAAAAAGAAAATGACAGCAAATAAAAACAATACCTATACAAAAAATATTTTTGTAGTAGTGATGGCAGTCTTTACCATACTTTTGGTTTACTCATGCGCAAAAAAAACAGCTGCAACAGCTAAAACGGAAACGACAACTGCTGAAGCAGCAATTGTTGTTCCTGCTGAAACTAAAGGTCAGGTGCAGATAAAAAGAGATGTAAACAGCAATTACGTAATTCAGATAAATTTAAGAGAACTGGAAGAGGTTAAAAAAATAGAGCCCTCATCTAAAAAGGCATATATTGTATGGATGAATGCGGATAACAAAATGGTAAAGAACCTTGGTCAGATTAACAGTAATTCAGGTTGGCTTTCAGACAAATCCAATGCTTCGTTTGAAGCAACATCTGAATTTAAACCAACGAAAATTTTTATTACTGAAGAAGAAACAGCTTCCATTACAAAGCCAGGTTCAAAAATAATATGGTCAACAAATAAATTTTAAATAAGCACAAATTTGTAATAAAAAATCCTGCTGAGGCAGGATTTTTTATTATTAAATTTATCGCCGTAAAAGTGGAGCTGCAGGGAATTGTACCAAATTGTGGAATCCCCTACCCTATTGCGTTCTGCAATAACAAGTTTTCTTAACTCCCGAATTACTCACCTATAATTCATTTTAATTACCTTCGATTTACTCTACCTAATACCTTACCTATACTTTACCCCAAGAACAAATTAGCCTTAAGTTACGAGAAAAAGGGAAACATTTTCATCCTTTAAACTGGCATTGCTAGGAATAAAGTATTATAAATTTCGAAGATAATTTATTACTTTCCCTTTTTAAAGAAGGTAAGAATGAAGTATATTTTAATAATCGTTTTCATTTTTATACAAGGCTTTTTATTTGCTCAGCCCTGTCCAAAGTATGGTAATTCAACAACAGCTGAGAAGAGGAAATTAAATACTCTTAAAAATGCTGGTGTAAATGTCAGTTCGGCCAGGATTCCGCAATTACTACCACTTAAGAACCTAATAACTTCCAAAAAAAGAAAAGACAGGAATTTATATGCTGATGGGGCATATGTTTATACAGAAGGTTATCTTATCAGTTTTGAAGAAGAAGGGCCGGAAGCTTGTAACTGTGGTAAAGCAAAAGCATCGTTGAAAAATGGTGATGTGCATATGTATATTGGACCTAAAAAGGATGCCTTGAAGAAAGATTGTATTGTTGTTGAAATTACGCCTGCATTTAAAAAGAAGCATCCGGATTATGAAACATTATTGGAAGAAAACATAATGGTAAGAATAACGGGATACTTGTTATATGATTTTATACATGAAAAAGATGCTATCAATACCTGTATCTCTTGCTTAAAAGCCTGGCGAAGAACATGCTGGGAAATTCATCCTATTACTGATATTGAGAAATTATAAATTCAGTTTACAAGAAATGTACTTACACTTTCTTCTTTCAAACCGGTAAATTGACAGAACTCCTCTACTGAAATAAAACCTCCTCTCTTTTTATGATATTGTTTTCGGATCTGTGCAAGCAGCTTCCTGGCGGCACGTTCTTTACGGCCGGTGATATTCATAATGTCTTTT
>JBBRCM010000044.1:0-23497 GCA_038204855.1 Chitinophagales bacterium | reverse complement strand
AAGCCAAATCGGCAGAAATCTTTTAGCTTTTAATAAGCCACTTTTATTCTTATAAATTTATGATGGAACCCAGTAAAATCAATACTTTCATAGAGTCAAACCGGCTATTTCAAAAAAAGTTCGGATGATAGTGAAATTTTATATAAAAATAAGAACATTAGCCTGAGTGCTCAAATTTTATTCGGAGGATAGAGAAAACACCAAACACCCTCCGCTACTGTTGGTCTTCGCTCCAATCGCCGCTGCCATCTTCACCGTGGTTGTGTCTTATAACCAACAACGAGTTTTTGCCAACATAGGTATTCCCAACCTCACGCAAGCCAACACTCCATAAATAAAAAAAATTGTTTTCAGAATCAATATTATTCAATACAAAGGTTTGCGTATATTTATAACCAACATGCAACCCTCATTTGATAGCAAAAAATACCTCATGATGGAAAAGAAAAACTTTAATACCGACAAAGCGCCACGCATGAGTCAGGTGTTTCCGCAAGCAGTTATCGCCGGGGAATTCATTTTTTTGTCTGGGACACCCGGACTTGACAAGCTTTCCGGAAAAGTCGTTAGTGACGATTTCGAAGACCAAGCCACGCAATGTTTTCAAAATATAAAAATCATTTTAGAAGAAGCAGGCAGCGACTTAAACAAAGTAGTCAAGACAACCGTATTTATGGTAGCGGGGAATGACTTTGCCATTTTAAATAAAGTTTACAGTGAGTTCTTTGGCGACAATGCTCCCGCCCGTAGTACTCCCCAGGTAATGCCATTTCCGGCAGGGATTTTGATTTCGGTTGAATGTATTGCGCTGCTTTAAAAAAGATACTACAGGCTTGCCTTAAAAAAGGTTTTGCCCTGTCGGTTCTTTTTTTTAGGAAATTTCCTCTCAATCAAAATTTATTCTTTAAATTCATTATTCAATAATGGAGTTCAGAAACCATTTTAAAAAACGGGGCAAATCCGAAAAGCCTTACGAGTAGGAATTAAAAATGATACCATGCCAAAATATGTTATTGAAAGAGAAATTCCAGGAGCAGGCAAATTAACTGCCGACCAATTAAAAGGTATTTCCCAAACCTCTTGCGGGGTACTTAGTAATATGGGCCCACAAATTCAGTGGTTGCAAAGCTATGTAACTGGTGATAAAATTTATTGTGTTTACATCGCTCCCAATGAAGATATGGTACGTGAACATGCAAAGCAAGGAGGATTTCCCGCAAACTCCGTCAGTGAAGTAATGACAATTATTGACCCCACAACTGCGGAATAATTTTTCGCCGCTTTCGCTCTTTTCCCTTACTCGCTGCAACCGTCTCCGCCGTCGTTGTGTCTTATAAGTAACGATAAATTGCAATGATATCTTCTTGCCAACGTAGGTGTTCACTCTCTCACGCAAGCCAACTGCTCCATCAGCATACGCCGCCGTCTGGCCTCCGGCCAACGGCGAGGAGCCGCAGTGATTATTTTCTTACATCCTCTCTTTCAAAAAATCTGTTGTTACAACTGTGGCAAACTCGTCATTCAGACTGGCCAGTGCAGTTTCATGAATAAGCTCTGCTGCAAAATTTTGTCCCTGCAACCCTTTTTTATTAAACGTTGCGGTTGCATCAGAAACAATCATCGTATCAAATCCTAAATTACTGGCCATTCTTGTTGTGGTAGATACACAATGGTCGGTTGTTAAACCAACGATAACCAGTTTTGTGATTCCTGCGTTTTCAAGTTGTTCTTTCAGGTTTGTACCAATAAAGGCACTGTTCACATTTTTTTTAATTACAGGTTCGCCTCCCATTGGCTTAACCAGGTCTTTAAACTGATTGCCTTCGTTTGTTTCGTGTAGCAAAGATGCCGGGTTGGATGAGCAATGCTGAATATGAAAAACGGGGAGGTTGTTTGTTCTCCAAAGCCTTAAAAGTTCAGCAGCATTTTCTTCTGCATCCGGGTTGTTTCTTTGTCCGCCCCAATATTCAATATTGTCAAATCCTTTCTGAATGTCAATTAAAATTAAAGCTGGTCTGTCTGTTTTAGTTATGTTCATTTTTTTGTTAGTAGTGATTTAAGTAACCTTACTGCTCAATCAATTTACGCCATGGCTGTTTAAATATTGATATGCTTTGTCAATAAATATATCATCAGCAGGTTTGTTTTTTTCTTTAATCAGGTCAATTAACATAGACGGTAAAAAGTTTTCCCGTGATAATCCATTAATATGGTACAACCTCTCTACAGGAAAAGTAAATTTTATTTTACTATCGGGCATTTCAAAAGTCTGCCCTGCGCCGTTAAGGCCGGCCATTTTAGTTCCAATAATTTTGGCTCTTTTCATTCCATCAAATGCGATGGTTATTCCTTCAGCAATGCTACCAGTCCAATGGTCAACTAAAAGCACAAGCGGCTTATCATAATACTTCTCTTCCCTTGGAGAAACTATCTCAAACCAACTTCTTTTTATTCCAGTTTCTTTTTGTTCTGCATACAATTCATGTTTTTGATAAATTTGTTCTTTGTTTGTAAACCAGCCCAGTATTGCTCTTGCTACAGAGGTATTGCCACCGCTTGCTGTTTCCCGTAAATCCAGTATTAATGATCTGGTATTTTTCATCAACAGCATTACACTGTCAAACACAGTAATAAGTTCATTGTCAAATAAACAGTTATTTATCTTAATGTAGCCTGTGTTGTTTTTAATATTCGATTGGATCATTGCAGGATAGCTAATGTTCTCAAGAAGTGGACGAGGGCTGTCCGGAAAATAATCTTTTGTTACCTGGTTTGATTGCAAGGTGAGTTTTCTGCTGTCGGTGTGATTACCGGCTAATAATAGTCTTAGTGCGTAGTTCTTTGCTTCTGTATCGGTTGATCTTAATGCTTTGCCAATAAATGGTTCTATCGCTTTAAGAACGGGAATACCATTTACAGCTATTACTTCCATTCCCGGAAGGACGCCGGCCATTTCTGCTCCAAAATTTTTTCTGACTTCTGTAATTACAGGCTTTCCTTTTATAAACTCTGCCCATACATCAGCCCCCGAAGGAACAAGCCTTTGAGAATAATTTGTGTTTGTATTTAAAGATGCGTGATGATCGTAAATCTCATAAAAAACATTTTCTAATTCTTTTACAAATTGATTCCTGTTGCTGATTGTGTCGAATATGGGGGCATAAATTTCCCTTACTCTTTTCCAATCGGTTTGCTTTTTATCAAAATAACAATAGTTCTCATTAATTGATTGCCAAAAGAAATCGAAGTCTTTCTTAAATTTTGAAGACATTGAATTTGCACTTTGCCCAAAAGTAAATAAGGGAAATAAAAATAAGATTACAATAAATAGCTTTTGTTTCATTAAACAGATTTTTTAAAATTACTACTAACATAAGGTATTATTAAAGCAGTTGCTCAAAATATCCACCAATCTTATTTTCTTTATCAATAAAAAGCAATTCTAAAATCCAATGTCGTTTATTGCCATCAGCATCCGGTAAAAACATATCGTTATGGTTTTGTGGATGAATATCCAGTTCCATACTTTCTGGATCTGCTGGTTGTTCATGAGGAAAATTTCCAACAATATGCCCCGCAATTTCGCCGCCAAATGTATGGCCATATTCGGTTGCCTTATCAACAACATATTTAAACAGGTCTGATGATTTTAAGTATGTTTGTTTTTTATACCAGTCCTGGGTTTCGTACCAGGCATTTTCAACATCGCCTTTAATTTTTAATTTCCTTGTATTGGCGCCTGTTATATAAGTTCTTCCCAGGTCAGCTTCGTAACCATCAACTATTGGCCCAAAGTCTAAAATTACAATATCATCTTCCTGTATTATTTCATCGGGCGGATCCTCCCGATAAATACACAATGTATTTTTACCGGCTCTTACAATTTTTTTATGCCAGTGATTTTTTATACCAAATTTTTCGAAAGCCAGGTTACAAACCTCTGATGAAAGCTGTGCCTCTGATTTGCCGGCAATAATTAAGTTACTTTTTTCAACAGCATCAAATAATTCAACGGCGGTTTTTTCAGCATTCAATAACTTTTCTCTTGTCATGTTACTTTGTTTAACACAAAGAAAAGTGTACGAACCGGGTTAAAAGTTAATCTACATTAACTATCGTATTTTTTTCTTTAGCACACTTAAAAACTGTGGGGTAATGCCCAGGTAAGAGGCTATATCTTTTTGAGAGAACCGCTTTGATGCATACGGCTTTTGCTGAAGAAATAAAATGTACCGTTCTTCTGCCGAAGCTGATAAGCTTAAATTTATCTGTTGCCTTTGGGCAATAAAGGCATTTTGAAAAACTATCCGGAAGAACCGTTCAAACTTTGGTATTGTTTGATACAGTAATTCCAGGTCGTCTTTATTTATTTGTAAAATATGCGTATCCTCAATTGCTTTTATGTTTGATCTGGATGCTGTTTGGGTAAGCAGGCTGTATAAATCATCTGCCCACCACTGCTCAATGCTAAAATCCAGAATATGCTCAAACCCATTATCATCCTGGTAGTATGTTTTCAGGCAACCTCTGGTTACAAAACTTTCATACCTGCAAACATCTCCTTCCCTAAGTAAAAATTCACCAGCCTTTAAAAATTTGGGTTGCAAGAGAGAAGTAAAAAATGCAGCCTCGTCCTGCGTTAAGGAAATATGCCTTGAAATGTTAGAAATTAAAAGGTTGAAACTCATTGTTTGTTTGTTTGTTTGAATGATGCCTGCTAAATAAAGGCAACGGTTGCATTTGCCAATAGTAAATATAAAATTTTATTTCGGGCAACGTCTCTTTTCCTGCCGGCACATGCGGTTTTAATTTAGTGTTTGCACATCACAAAAAAAATTTGTTCCTTTAACATTCCGGCATTTTAAAACAAACAAATCAATATGGCAAAGTACCAGGCTAAAACAACCGAAACCGAACTGAGTGTTGCTGATTTCATTAAAACCATACCAGATGCCCAACGGCAAAAAGATGCATTGGCCATTATTGATATTATGGAAAAGCAATCGGGCTTTCCGGCGAAAATGTGGGGGCTGGGCATTATCGGTTTTGGCAGTTATCATTATGTTTATGAAAGCGTCCACGAGAGCGATTCTGCGGTGGTTGCCTTTTCGCCTCGCAAAACAGAGTTTGCGTTGTACCTCTCATCAGCCTTTGATAAAAGAGAAGATCTGCTGCTACAGTTTGGCAAACACAAAAGTGCCAAAGGCTGTGTATACATTAAAAAGTTAGACGACGTTAAAGTTGATGTGCTAAAAAAGATGGTAGATGCTACCATCAAATATTATAAAGCAAAATATAAATTGGTGTCAGGCCACTAATAACACTTAAACTTTAGCAGGTAACTGATTTATCAATACAGGTATAAATTAGACAGTGGCCTTAGTGACCAGACACCTAAAAAACAACCGATGAAAAATTTATTTGACAAAGACACTTACGAAGAAATTATCAACCGCATCAATTCTCTTGCAGCACAAAGCCAAGGCCAATGGGGCAAAATGGATGCAGCACAAATGCTTGCACATTGCAAGGAAGTATTTAAAGTTCCGCTGAGCGATAAAAAAATGCCCCGTATGTTTATAGGTTTATTATTAGGCTGGGCATTTAAGAAAAAATTATACAACGAATCCCCGTGGAAAAAGAACCTGCCAACAGCTCCCAATTTTATAATTAAAGACAGTCGCAATTTTGAAAAGGAAAAACAGGAATTGACAGATTTGATAAATCAGTTTCACAATGGTGGGTCAAACAAGGTTGGCCGCATTCCGCACCCCATGTTTGGTTCATTTACACCTGAGCAATGGGGGCAAAGCATGTATAAACATGTAGATCATCACCTGCAACAGTTTGCTGTTTAGCCGCATTTACCTGCCAGCCACTTTAAGCTTACTAAAAATATTATGTACACTTGCTGTTATCTCCTCCGGTGTAAGGCGGGTATAATTTAATTCCTCCGTTGTCCATCCCTGCCATACCGCTTTATCTGTATTTGCATCAGTTAACGTAATGGTTATCGTGCCTTCGGTAAGTGGCACTTCATAATTATTATATCCCAAAAACTCCGACGGATAATAAATATTACTCCATCTTCTTAACCGGGGGTTGTAATATGTACGGATATGAGATTGGGTGTAAACCGGGTCCGATCTGCGAGCTGTATTATTCTGTACAAGCACATCGTAGCTAACGAGGATATCCGGGTCATTTGATACTTCTGCCCACCCTGTATTTTTTAATTCTGCATTCACCGCATTTCTTACACTGATATCTGCATAAGCCGTTGGCCTTTTTGTATTATCGTTTTGATTGTACCGTGTATCTATCCACATATATGTTTTGTATTTGCTTAGATCTGCGGACTCGTCTTTCGCTACATGTACCGGTGCTGAGCATGCTGCTATTGATAAAGCAGCAATGAAGGCTATGCATAAATATTTAACCGTTTTCATAATAATTGCTTTTTGTTATAGTATTTCAAAAAGCATTCCAATAAAGTGACACGGTAAATAATGGGATGGGTGCTGGATTAATTTAAAAACTGGGTAAAAATTTACTCAAACTATAGGTTTGTAAAAAAATAGCCGCTATTGTGAACTTGATTGCCGTTTGTTGTTTAAATAAGTAAGCACAAGCAGCAAAGCTCCTTTCAGTGTATCGGTAAAAAGGTTTGTGGTTAAACCGTTAAAGCAATAAATGCCGATGCCAATACCAATCCACCAAAAACATAAAATGTACATACCGCCATTGTAGTGCTGGTTGTTTTTTATGGCGGCGGCTAAAAATAATGCAATGAATGCTGTAATTAATAATAAAAACCAACCAATAAGGTAAACAGGAAAAGCGTACAAGTCACTGTACGCCATTTTCATTTGCTCCAGCGCTTTTTCGGGCATAAAAAAACAAAGAAAAGTAAGCGCCGCTTCCAGCAGCAAAGAAATGATCAACAACGCTATTAATGTCTTTTTTATCATTGTTGCCAAATTTAGCTTATTTGAATTAATGATTTCATAAAGCGGCTGGCTTAGGTGTCAGGCCACTACAAATACCCTCAAAATTTAAGAGACGGCTGAGTAGTAAATAATCCGAAAACCAAAAACTGTTCATAGTGGCCAGACACCTATAACATCATCAACCGGTTTGCAGCTTCCTGCAAGGTATTTTCATTTTTAGAAAAGCAAAAGCGCAGCACTTTATTATCTTCTTCGTTTTTATAAAAAACAGATGTGGGTATGGTAGCTACGCCATATTCCTTTGTTAAGCGAATAGCAAAATCTTTTTCACTTTCTTCTGTAATATCTCTATAGCTATATAACTGAAAATAACTACCGTAAGATGGCAGTGCTTTAAACTTTGTTTGCTGCATCAGCGTTTTCAGGTAGTCTCTTTTTTGCTGTAGAAAGGCGCCAACCTGTAAATAATTTTCTTTCTTCTTTAAAAATTCAGTTAATGCAAACTGTGCGGGACTATTGCAGCTAAAGCAGTTAAACTGGTGTACTTTTCTAAACTCTTTCATTAAGGCCGGCGGGGTAACACAGTAGCCAAGCTTCCAGCCCGTGCAATGGTAAACCTTACCAAAAGAAAAACAGACAAAACTTCTTTCGTACAGGTCGGGGTAACGCAACATGCTTTCGTGTTGCTTACCATCAAAGATCAAATGCTCATAAACCTCATCGCTTAAAATAAAAATGCCCGTGCCTTTAACGATGCTTTGCAATTGCACAATATCATCTGCGCCCAACACTGCACCGGTTGGATTGTGCGGCGTGTTCAACATAATGAGTTTTGTCTTCGGGGTTATCTTTTGTTTTACCAGGTCCCAATCAATTTTATAATCAGGATACACCAATGAAATTAAAACCGGTACGGCGCCATTAATTTCAATATTGGGTACATAACTATCATAGGCGGGTTCAAAAACAATTACTTCGTCGCCCGGGTGTAAAATGGTTGTGAGTGCAGTGTATATTGCGTAAGTGCCGCCGGGTGTAATGGTAATTTCTGTTTCAGAATTAACCTGGGTTGAATAAAGTCCTGCAATTTTTTCCGCAAGTTGTTCTCTTAATGCCGGCAACCCGTTCATGTGTACATACTGATTATACCCATCCTTCATAGCTTTGTTAACCAACGCTATCAGTTCTTCGCTCATGGCATAATCCGGAAAACCCTGGCCCAGGTTAATAGCTTTATGCTCGTTGGCAAGCACACTCATTACAGTAAAAATAGTGGTGCCAACATTGGGCAATTTACTTTGTATGGTTGGTATCAACTTAAATAATATTTAGATGATTTCTGCAATGCAAAAAAATTCGAGTTCAAGAAGGGTGTCAGGGTGAGCTTGTCGAACCCGGTATGCTGTATTAAACCCGCCTTCAACAGGCTCCCCGAAATAATCGGGACAGGCAGGCTGATCGCTTTTAAATTTATAAACAAACCAATTTAAAAACTAAAATATCTATCTTTAATCTTACAGGTATTTTTCCCCCTTATTTCTTTTTATTTCGGCAACGTATTCCTTTATATCCTGTTCTTTTTCTTTTTTACAGATGAGTAAAACATCTTTGGTATCCACCACTACAAAATCATCAAGCCCCTGTAATACAACTAATTTCTTATTCTCTGCATGAACCATATTATTAGTGGCGTCTATCACCATAACCTGGTTGCCAACCACTGCATTTCCCAAGTAATCTTTTTCCAGGTTTTCGTAGGTGCTTGCCCAGGTTCCCAGGTCGCTCCACCCAAATGATGATGGAATGATATATACATTGTCTGCTTTTTCCATCACAGCATAATCAATAGAAATGTTGATGCACAGCGGGTAGATACGTTCTATTGACTCTTTTTCTTTTTTTGTATTGAAATGATTTTTCTCCGCTTCAAAAACTTCAGCCAGTTCGGGTAAATGTTTTTCAAAAGCCTTAATAATATTTTTAACCTGCCACACAAAAATGCCGGCATTCCATAAAAAATCGCCGCTGGTAATGAAGGTTTTCGCAAGCGCAAGGTCAGGCTTTTCGGTAAAGGTTTTTACTTTATACACATTATCGCTTACCGCATTTGGCTCGTATTGTATATAGCCATAGCCTGTATTAGGGTGCGTGGGTTTTATACCCAGGGTTATTAATCCTTTTATGTGAGATGTAAAGTGTAACGCATCTTTACAAACTTTTTCAAAGCCGGCCTCATCGCTGATTACATGATCGGCCGGCGCACAAATTAAATTGGCGTTTGCATTTACTTGCTGTAGTTTATAAGATATATAAGCAACGCAGGGTGCTGTATTTTTCCGGGAAGGTTCGCAAAGAATGTTTGCAACAGGCAATTCGGGCAGTTGTTTTGCAACAAGTTCCTTATACTGCTCAAAAGTGATGATGAAAATATTTTCGGCGGGTACAAATTTCACAAACCGGTCAAAGGTTGCCTGTATCAATGTGCGGCCTGTGTTTAAAATATCGAGGAACTGTTTTGGAAAATTTGTGCGGCTTATGGGCCAAAACCTGCTTCCTATTCCTCCGGCCATTATGGCAACGTAATTATTTTTGCTCATGTTCTTTGTTATATAATTCCCTCTTTCACTAAATCGTGTAAATGAATAATTCCTCTATACTTATTATTGTCCTCAACAACCAACTGGCTTATATTATGTTTACGCATTTCTTCAAGTGCATATACTGCCAGCATATCTGCTGCAATTGCTTTGGGGTTTATGCTCATAATATCTTTTGCCCTCAGGTTTTCAAATGACTCTGCTTTTTCAAGCATCCTCCTTAAATCTCCATCGGTAATAATACCCAAAATATTTTCTGTTTCATTAACAACAACAGCAGCTCCCAATCTCTTTTGCGTCATTTCAATAATCACTTGTTTAATGGTTGCTGTTGGCAACACTTTTGGCTTGGCATTTTGTGCAGACAGTTCTTCTACCCTTAAAAATAATTTTTTACCGAGCATTCCGCCGGGATGATATTTTGCAAAATCATTGCTGTTGAATTCTTTTAGCTCCATCAGGCAAACTGCCATTGCATCGCCCATTACCATTTGTGCAGTAGTGCTGCTGGTGGGGGCAAGGTTAATGGGGCATGCCTCCTGTTCAACTGTAGTATTTAAAACAATATCGCTGTTAAGCGCCAGGAAAGATTCCGTATTGCCAACCATCCCAATCAGTGTATTGCCAAAATTTTTTACAAGAGGCGCCAATACTTTTATTTCGGGACTATTGCCGCTTTTACTTATCACCAAAACAATGTCATTGTTTTGTATCATGCCCAGGTCGCCGTGAATGGCATCAGCGGCGTGCATAAATACCGCAGGCGTTCCGGTACTGTTTAATGTAGCAACAATTTTTTGGGCAATGATGGCACTTTTTCCAATGCCACTTACAATCAACCTTCCTTTACCTGAAGCAACAGTAGAAACCGCTTTTACAAAATCTTCATTAATAAATGATTTTAACCCGCTTATTGCATTTGTTTCCAATTCAATTGTGCGCAAAGCAAGCGGTATAATTTTGTTTGTATTCATCAGTAATGCGCAAACCTACTTCAAATCATTCAAAATGCAAAGAACAGCGGTTTGTAGTAATACAACTACATTTTTTTTGAGTAAATTTTTTACGAATTGATTTTTTGTATCTTAATTTATTTTGTTTATCTTAAGTGATTAAATCGACTATTAATTATTTGCTGTTAAGGCAGATTGGGTTTGATTTTGCAGCGGGTTTCAATTAACTTCGCTGCCCTTAAAAAAAGCATGAGTATTCAAAAACAAAAAGTACAAATATCCCAAAGATAAAATTATGGCCAAGACAAAATCCAATGTAAAAGAACCGAAACTTAAAATTGCAATAAAAGCAGCTTTAAAAAATCAACCTGATTTATCAACACAACTACAAAACCAATTTGGTTTTGATGGTTTTAAAGGGCCCCAGGAAGAAATTATTGAAAGCCTCCTTAATGGTAATGATACATTTGTCATTATGCCAACCGGTGGCGGCAAAAGTTTGTGTTATCAATTGCCGGCAATGATCAGCGAAGGTGTTGCCATTATTGTTTCTCCATTAATAGCATTAATGAAAAACCAGGTTGACCTGGTACGTAGTTACAGCAGCAAAGATGATGTGGCTCATTTTTTAAACAGTACCTTAAACAAAGGCCAGCAAAAAATTGTAAAAGACGATCTTACTTCGGGCAAAACCAAAATGCTTTATGTGGCTCCCGAAACCATGACAAAGGAAGAGAACATTGCTTTTTTTAAAGAGCTTAAAATTTCTTTTTTTGCAGTAGATGAAGCACATTGTATTTCGGAATGGGGACACGATTTCCGACCGGAGTATAGAAGGCTAAGGGAGATGATGGACCTGATTGATGAAACGATTCCGGTGATTGCATTAACCGCAACAGCTACGCCAAAAGTACAAAGCGATATTATTAAGAACCTTGGGTTGCGTAAAGCAAAAATTTTCATCTCTTCTTTTAACAGGCCCAATTTATATTACGAAATTCAGCCTAAAATAAACCTGGATCAAACCAATAAAAGCATTGTACGTTTTATTCAGCAGCACAAAGGTAAAAGCGGTATCATTTATACGCTTAACCGAAAAACAACTGAGGAGCTTGCAAAAATGCTCATGGCAAACGGTATAAAAGCGGTGGCTTATCATGCAGGGTTAGACAGTAAATTACGTTCCGAAAGGCAAGACCAGTTTTTAAATGAAGATGTAGATGTAATTGTTGCTACCATTGCGTTTGGTATGGGTATAGATAAACCTGATATTCGTTTTGTTATCCACTACAACATTCCCAAATCAATAGAAAATTATTACCAGGAAACCGGCCGTGGCGGACGTGATGGCATGGAAGGAAAATGTATACTCTACTACTCTCATAAAGATGTTGCCAAGCTGGAACATTTAATGAGAGACAAACCTTTGAGCGAAAGAGAAGTGGGTGCCCAGTTAATTAACGAAACCGTTGCTTACGCCGAAAGCAGTGTGTGCCGACGTAAAATACTGCTGCATTATTTTGGAGAACATTACGATGATAAAAAAAGCTGCGGCCATTGCGATAACTGTTTAAACCCCAAAGAAAAAATTGAAGCAAAGGATGATGCAGTAATTGTTTTAAAAATTGTAAAAGCTTTAGGCGAACAATTTCCTGTTGAATACACGTTGCTAATTCTTGCAGGTAAGGCAACCCCGCAGGTAAAAATGTACCGGCATGAAGAGCTGGATGTTTTTGCAAGCGGCAACGATAAAGAAAATCATTTTTGGAACAGCCTGATACGGCAGATGTTGCTTGCCGGTTTACTTGAAAAAGATATTGTGGAATATGGTTTATTGAAAATTACAAAAGCCGGCGCTGCATTTTTAAAGAAGCCCGCTACATTTAAAATTGTTTTGAATAACCTGTTTGAAGAAGCCAATGCCGATGATGAAGAAAGTGAACAGGCTGCCGAGGAAGCCGCTGCTGCAGATGAAAAATTGGTTTTATTGCTGAAAGACCAGCGCAAAAAAGTAGCCAAAGAAAAAAATCTGCCGCCATTTGTTATCTTTTTAGAAAACAGCCTGGAAGATATGGCGACCATGTTCCCCACATCCATGGTCGAGCTGGAAAAAATAAGCGGCGTAAGCAAAGGAAAGGCTCTTCGCTATGGCAAACCTTTTTTGGATGTAATTACTAAATATGTAGAAGAAAATGACATCATCAGGCCGGATGATTTTGTGATGAAGAGCGTGGTAAACCGCAATAATAACAAGATATTCATTATACAGAACATAGATAAAAAGATTCCGTTGGAAACGGTTGCCAAAACCCGTGACCTGCGTATTGATGAGCTTTTAGAGGAAATGGAGACCATTGTTGCCAGCGGCACCAAGCTAAACCTGGATTATGCTATTGATGAAATGGTGGACGAATATGAGCAGGACGAAATAATGGAATATTTTAAAAGCTGCGAAACCTCTTCACTGCAGGTAGCCCAGGAAGAGCTGGCCGACAGCAATTTTAACTGGGAGCAGTTAAAGCTGATGCGTATTAAGTTTTTATGCGAATACGGGAATTAGCCCCCTCTAATGAACTTCGTTCGTTCTTTTGCAAAGAACCCCGAAAGGGGAGACTTAAAAGAGAATAATAATTTATAGCTGTTTTATTTTTTGATTGCAGATTTTGGGAGAATACCCTTATTTTTACTGCCCGATTCAAAATATGGATTATGATGGTGCGGTAGCTCAGTTGGTAGAGCAAAGGACTGAAAATCCTTGTGTCGGCGGTTCAATCCCGCCCCACACCACAAGACAGTAAAAGCTTTGATGCAAAAACGCTCAAAGCCTTTTTCTTTGGGTACAACATAGGTACAACATCTCAAATTAAAAATTTAGAGTAACGAGCTAACTAGACCTCCAGTGTTACATTATTGTTAATACTCACATATTTTGAGTGCTTGATCAAGAAATATCAATTCTTAGATATACTTTTAATAAGCAAAAAAACCGAACCCCTTTTTTCGTTTAGATTTTTTTATTCTTCATTCTAAGCGTTAGTCCGAACCCAAATTATCCTTTAAAAAATCATTCAAGCATAAGATCATTATCGGTAATAGTTCAATTTTATTTCAGCCTGCAAAAGGCCGACTGGATAGACTATGCCCTACTTTATAAAAAATATTTTATAACATAAAAAACAAATCGCCTTATGTCATCAACACAAGTATCTCAAACCCTTTTCAGGTTCGTCAATGTACGCAGCCCGCAATTAACCGATGATGTCGGAAAAGATAAACGCTTTGTTTACCGGTCCGATGAAGTAAAGAATCAAACCGGATCAACCAATGTATTTGATGCCGCTGTTGCAGCGGCTACTGGTACCAAATGGGCAGCACTAACAACTGCAGCAACTGCCTTTAAGGCTAGCAGCGCATTTATAGGCACAGAAACTGCACTGGAGACATTTATCGGTAGCCCTATGTATAAATTTTCTACCTGGCTGGCCCGCAACCGGGATTCATTTACCAATGCTGAATTATTAAGCAAAGCTGCGAATGCAGGCGCTGTATTAACAACAGACAAGCTAACGGGCTTATGGAATAATTTGTTTTACCAGGTAATAACACAGCAGTTCTTTTATATAAAAGAATCCATCATTCAACTGTTGATAGCAAATCACACCATTGCTAATTTAGATACAAGGCCAGAGGAACCCCAAGCTGTTGTAAATAATATTACCCATGCAAAAGCGACCGTTGTTTTACCCCGTGACCTGTTTTTAGAAAATGACAATGCTGTGGGATTTGGCAACCGCTTTAGCGACGATACTACCGGAACACCTCCTGGTTCATCAACATTCTCACCCGCAGCAATATCGGTTCTGAAAAAGCAGCTTATCACTGCCAATGCCCGGTTTTATAATGATAAATATGCAGCCATTGTTAAAAAAATAAAGCAAATTCAAAAAGACTATAGCAAGGAATACCAAGCTGCTTACACCACAGCGTTTCAAGAGCATGAAGCTGTTTTAAAACCTTTAATCCAGGAATATAAAGCCGACATAGAAACAGCGAAAGCAACCTGGTGTGCTGCCAGGCCGAATGGAAGAACCTATGATGCCAACGATCCCTGTAGTCAGCCGCCCTATATACCTGAACCAACAACACTTCCGGAATTTACGTTCTCATTTCAGTCAGAAACCGAATACCTCGCCAGCAAACTTGATGATGAAACCATTACTCTTATCAACAACCTGGCTGGCATTGACTCAGAAGGAGGGCCGATAATTGATCATTCTCCTCTTGATGAAGCATCACCATCTGCTCCGGAGTCTGATGTGACATTAGGAGTTAGCAGCTTTGATACCATATATGCCAATTTTAATTCCGAAATTGAACAAAATTATAATACTATTATTGGCAATACGACTGTTTTTGCCGATAAAGTAATCGTAATAGCAGGAATGGTTTTTCCGGCTTTAAATGCACCTGCCACTGTAGGAACCTGTCAAAATTTCGTGGCAACTACCGCCTCGTTTCATACACGCACAGAATGGTTCTTAAGAATTGTTTTTGAAAATAAGGCAGTTAATATAACGAACGCTTATTACGAGGCTAAAATAGGAAGTAGAGGTCCCGCTGTTCAATCAGACACTTATATAGCTAATATAGACGGAGACTATTACACCATATTTAGTGGCGTTCCATTATTACAGATAACGAGCGAAATTAGTAACGGTTTTATATTAAAGGGAAGTTTCACGCTCGCTGATAGAGATACTTATCTTTTTGAAGTAAACATGGCGCCTAATTACGCCGGTGGAATAGATAAACTTACCGGATTGTATAACCTGATAGGTGAAGGAACAATGTGTAAAGAAACTACCGGTGGTGGTGGCGGTGATGAAGAAACCTCTACTGTTTTTAAACCATCGGGCTTTGGTTTGAAACAACTGGGCATTGCCGATTATAAAAAGGTGGAGCAGACCGTGCATTGCTATGTAGAAGGTGAAGTGGCTCATATAGAAAATATTATGGCCCGTGAATACAAAGAAAAATCTACCCGTAGCCTCAGACGAAGTGAAAATACCACCACCGTATCCAGCGAAAGTGAAAGCGAACACTTGTCTGATACTACCAGTACAGATCGCTTTGAAATGCAGAATGAAGTGGCAAAAGTTATACAGGATTCCAAAGATTTTTCGGCCAACGCAAATGCTCAGTATCAGAATAATAAGATAGGAATAACAATTAGTGCCGGTGCCAATTTTGCAACTCATAACTCCAAAGAGCAAAGCACACGAGCTGCCATTACAGAAGCTAAGGAAATTACCCAAAGAGCAATGGATAGAGTAGTAACCAGGGTAAAACAGGAACGCATCGAAAAAATCATTGACGAATTTGAGGAAAACAATAAACACGGTTTTGATAATACCAAGGGCGATAAGCATGTAGTTGGAGTGTATCGTTGGGTAGATAAGATTTATAAGAACCAGATATATAATTACGGCAAGCGCCTGATGTTTGAGTTTATGATACCCGAGCCCAGCAAATTACACAGACTTGGCATGATTGAAAATGTAGCGATACCCACCACAACTACTTTGCTGGAAAAGCCCATTGACCCCCGCACGATCGGCCTGCGTGATGCATCTGCCCTCAATGAATACAGTTATAAAAGCTGGGCCGCTAAATACGATGCCAGTGTAAACCCATGTCCTTTAAGGGAAGTATTTGTAGGAAAATCATTAGATTATAATACCAATGATGCAAATAGAGCGTTCACCAAATCTGACAGCATTGATATACCAGATGGCTATTTAACTAATGTTGCCCAGATAAACTTTACAGCAATGAGCGGCGATCGTAATGGATGGACAAGAATGCTAATTGCCACTGTCGGTAACGTATCCAGGGAAACATTTCCTGACCACATCAATATTATGCCGTTTTTGTATCTGAATCAATATCAAAAGAGTTTACCGGTCACCATATCCTCAACAAATCTCATTACGGTCAATGTAACAATAAATGTCAGCTGTCTGCTTAGCAGCGAAGGCCTTGGTAAATGGCAGCTGGAAACCTTTGATGCCATCATTAAAGCCTACGAAGATCAATTAGATGCATACAATAAAGCTATTGAGCAAAACAAAACAGATACAGATACCATCATCGGTACCAACCCTGGTTTTTACAGGGATATAGAACAACTGATACTGCGTAAAAACTGCCTTTCCTACCTTATGGATCAGAGCCCCACGGCAAAGCTTACCTACGGTAAAAAAATGTATAAAGATGCAGGTAAGGATTCTTTTACAGGATATGAAGTGGATGTTACCAAAGCCCTGGATGATTATGCTGCTTTCATAAAGTTTATGGAACAGGCTTTTGAATGGAACATCATGTCTTATTATTTCTACCCTTTTTACTGGGGAAACCGTGCAGACTGGTCTTCACTTTACCAGTATGATAATAATGACCCCATCTTCCGCAGTTTTATGCAGAGCGGTATGGCAAGAGTTGTAGTAACTGTACGCCCAGGTTTTGAAGATGCTGTTCGTTTTTATTTACAGACCGGGCTTATTTGGAATGGTGGAGAAGTGCCGGTAATTGATGATCCTATGCACTTATCAATTGTAGATGAATTGAAAGAGCCATTAGGAAAACCGGAAGGAAAAGCATGGGCTACACGCATACCTACCTCACTTACTATTCTTCAGGCAGATAGTATAGGGCTAAGAGTTGATAAAGCACTTCCTTGCAATTGCGAAGATGTAAATATTGATACTTGGGAAAACCCCGATACAGTACCGTGTGGAGACAACTTTGTTGTTACGCAAGACATTCTTAACGGTGGAGAGACGACACCTGTTGGAGGCGACGATGGTGGAGGCTCGCCTGAAGGAGACCCTGGTGGCGGCGATCCAATGTTAGCTAAGCCGGTGTCAGAATAATTGAATGTGCTTTGCATTTACAAAGTAGACGACAACTGATAGCAGATTTGAACATGGCTTTGCCAATTGGCAGGTTTAAAAAATAATGTAGAGGATTATACAAGATATAGCAGCACGTTTATGTGCTGCTATATCTTGATATAAAAAGCATAAGTAAATTAAATAAGTTAAAATTATGGGTGCTCAAAATTCTATTTTAAAACTTGGACAGGCTTGGGAAAATTCACCCTTTGGTGAAAACAGTATTTTTCATCCAAACTTCGATTTAAATGATGGTTATTTGCTGCAAATAAGCATTACAAAAAAACCAAAAGATTTCGGCGACACATTATCATTTGAATTAAAAACTAATCTGCCCATGGGAGAAAAAGTTGATATCTATATTTATGACTCAGATAGCTATTTTTCTAACAGCCCTGACGAAAAAAAGGACACACAACTTTTTAAATTAAATTACACAATAAGCAGAAACAAAAATATATTTATTGAATTTACCAGCGCAATGCAGAAACCGGCATTTGAAGATACTGAAGGCAATTCTGCAGAATGTTATATTAAAATAACAAATTCAAAAATTAAAGATGCATTTAGTGAAGTTTTTAGCGTAACTGAAGGAAATAATAAAAGCAGTTTAGATAAACTAGCTAACGTCCCTATACCTATTCCTGATTGGCTAAAATTAAAAAACGATGCGTACAAAACACCTACACGTAAATTTTCGGAAGAAGAGTTTATTGATTTAACTGCAACTGTTATTGGAGAGTCAGGACATGGAGCTTTGGCATTAGATCAACAAATGGCTATTGCATGGGTATATTATAATAGATTATCATTAGGAAGATGGATAGATAAATCCCTTGATGCGTGTTTAACAGGTTTTTCCTATGCTTACAAAAATCCAAAAACAAAAAAACCGACGCAAGATGTAATGATAGTTATGATGGCACTTGGCAATAAGAAATACGCCAACGAACAAAGCGGTTATCCTTCTCTTACTGTTAAAGAACTGGTAGAATCAAAAGCTGCCCCAGATTATATTAAAAAAGGCCAAATATTAAGAGCTGAAATGATCAAACAATTCGCCACACCTAAGAGTAACCCGTTTCCTAGTTACACTAACCAGGGTTATTGGGGAGATTTATGTAAGTCAGTAATACTTAGATCTGACGATGATACAGTAAGAAACAAAGAGAAAGATGAAAAGATTGGAGATCTTACTGATAAAATTTTAACTGCCGATACTATGTGGGTATTGCCGATGTTATATTTTTATCTCCAAGTACAAAAAGATGTTGATTCAGACTACGATAATAGATTTATTATTGAGCTAAGAACCAAAGGAGCTGAATTCCAAACAACGTTTATTTTTAAATTACCCGAGATAATGCTTTTTTTCAGAGAGAATCTTAAATTCATGCCAAACATTTACAAAGATATTCCTATCTACGTTCCAAGTACAGGAAGAATGAAAATATTAACCTATTAACCCATGTATAAAATAGTTATTACGGTAATTACATTATTTTTTTTACAGGCATGCAAGCAAAAAAAATCAAAATTGAGTGTTAAGGAAGTCTTGGTTTTGAATTATGGAGTGAATTCAAATTTCGGGTTCTCAAAGGATACTATTATTTTATATTCTTACACTGGCAAAATTGACAATCAAAATTCGGCTTATTGGGCTTATTTCACAACAGGATTATATAAACCATACAATGATAGCATCAGGAAAAATGAAAACTTTTCCAATTCTTTAATTACTAATGAGAAAACATTTTCAAAAATCATAACCAAAAATCCGGTTTATATAAACAATATCTACAGCACAAGATTTAAGTACGATGTGATCGCAGACAGTTTCAATATTTATCCCTCTGGAGGGGCTATAGCTGACATTATTTTAAAAAAATCAAATTCAGTTTCAGATACAAGCTCTGTTAAGTTTAAATTTTCAAAAAGAGAAAATGTTCAAGCATTAAAATCCTATAAAAGTTATTGGGTTTATTTAACAAGTGATACAGGTAAGCAATGCAATACAATTATAAACATTCTAAATATAAACTCAAATGAGAAATATAACATTGAAACCAATTTTTGCATTGGGCAGATAAATTTCCTTTTATACGATATCATGGGTGATGAAAGGCCTGAAATTATTATTTTTTATACCCCGGTTTTTTTATTTAGAGATGTAGGGACATTAAAAATATTTAGAATTCTGGAGTAATGTATTCTATACCCACGCAGTTAAGACAGCAATTATTTATCGCATTCTTTTATGTTGCTAGCATTCAAAATTTTAATTTAAAATCTTATATCTGATTTACAAAGCCATTTTGTTTTATTACAAACAAAGTGATTTTTAACTATTTCAATCATTGTTGATGAATATCGATACGCTTTTTGATGATGAAAATAAAGAGGAACTTTCCCGATTGGAAGCAAACAGTGCGGCTATTTTGAATAGGTGGAATGGTGGAAGCGAAATCACTAATGCTCTATTGGAGAGCAGCCGGTCAGCAGCTTTCCCCAAAAATTTATTATTTAACGGTTTGATCAGACAAGTTCCTTTACGTGAATGGCAAACTTATTGGAGTAATGAGCTTGCAGATGCATTTTTTGGCGGTTTGCAAAACAGAGCCAGTGATCCTGGAGATCCAATTGAAGTTACCGATGAAACCAAGCTTTATAAATCGTTGAAGCCAGACAGAGAGGCCGTTTTTTACAGGGATAATAACTACAATAATGATCTGGATAAAAAGGACACCCAACTTTTTAAAATCAAGATATTTATTTCAACTGATGGGGCTAAATTATTAAGAGCTTGGAAGGGGGCTATTCCTGCGTCTGATGAACTACTCATTTTTTTGGAAAATAATGAAGGGGATACTGTTAGCGACGCAATATTATTGGCCAAGGCTGGTGGAAATGTAGTTGATCAAATAAATCAATATGCAGAAAATAAGAACATTTACGATTGGGTAAATACTATACACAAAATATCCCAAGAGGATTTAGAAAAACTGCTAATTAGTGCTGGAACAATATCCTGGTTTGTAAATGCCTTTAAAAAAGTTATCAGTGTTGCTTCTGTAATTGCAAGCTGGGCAATAGACAAAATAGGAGAGTTGTTTAAAGGTATTGGGGAGTTTATACAAAATAACCTGCGTATTTCTGAAAGTACCTGGCAATCAGATAACAACGAGAGTGGAAAACTGATAAAGGAGCAGTTAAAAAAAATCGGTGAAGTATTTAAGGACCTTAATGCACAACAATCCAATGATGACCCCGGTTCTTTAAAAAGCAAAACATTACCTAAGTATGAAAAAATAATGCAGGATGCCATGCAAGCGGTAGAAAAGATGGCAGCACAACTTACAAAAGAAACCCCTGCAATATATTTCGCAGTTATTTGTGGTATCATTAATGGTATTGTTGACCTGATAGCAGGTATTTTCAGCTTTATTGGTATGATATTCAAGTTTATAGCCAGTAGCGAAAATGGAAGCAGAGATAAAGTACTGAATATTGAATATTATACAAGCTTGATATTAGAATACAGTGATAATTTTGCACAGGCGATAAGTAAAATAGACTGGGCAAAAGTAATTGTAACAGCTTTTGAAAATTATAACAAATTAATCTATGAACAATTACCGCTGTTGGTTTCTCAAAGTATTGACAGCCTTAAGGATGCAGATCCTTTAAAAGTAGCGAAAGAAATTGCTTATTATGTAGGCTATATTGGCATTAATATTATTATTTGCTTTATCCCTGTGGTTGATTTGTTAGAGCTTACCCAGGTATCTAAACTGGCTGAACCAGTTCAAAAACTTTTTGATATTATTTATAAATTAGTTTCAAAAACCGGGCGGTTTGTTGTTAAATCTGCTGCTGAATTATTTCCTTTACTTGATGCGTTTATAGAAATGCTTAAAAAAGGAACAGAAGATGTAATAGCAATTGTAAAAAGCATTTTTGAAGCTATAAAAGGTTGGTTGGAGGAGTTGGTTGGGATAAGAAAAAAAGTAGAAGATATAGTAGATTTAAGTTCTGAAGAGCTTGATTGGATGGCTAAACGAGATGTGAATAGCCTTGGTGGAAAAGTTTTAAAGGAAACGCAAATTCGAAAGCTTAGAGGACTTTTATCTAAAAAAAATATACAATTAATAGTCGATGGCGATAAAAAAAGCATAATAAAATTATTTACTCCAATCGGAGATTTTAAGAGTTCGGAAGATCTATTTTTATTTATGAAAACAACTCGTCCTCCCTATGTTGGAATGTTTAATGCCGAAACAAAACAATTCTTGTTATCAAAAGATGCAACTGAAATCGTAGCATTTCACGAAATGGCTCATGTAAAGCATTTTGAAACAGTAGGTGAAGCTGCGTATAAAACTTATAGCACACTTGAGAAAGAAATGTATGTTTGGAAGGAAATAATTTCACAAAGATTTAGATGGACAACAGCCGAATTGGAAGATGCTTTAGGATATATAAACAGAATACGTACATCACCAGAATTTGGCTATAATTTAGAACCATTAAAGGTAAAATTATGATACATACAAAAGAGCAAATTTTAGCTACAGCTGAAAAAGTTTTGAAAGATTTAGAGAAACATTTTTTTAAAAAAGAAAATATATTGGGAGCTTCCTATGTAAAAAATGAAAAGTTAATACGTGGAAATAATAAAGGTAAGGGTGCTGCTTTGTGGACTGTTTCAATTCACGAACCCATTTTTGATAGTGCCGTCTTTTTGACTATTTTAGATGAAACTGGAGAGCCATTATATATTCAAAATAAGCATGGTATTGCAGAAATAGAAAAAGACAGCAATGGAAATTATAAGTAACAGCTCGCAATTTCTCCTCTTTTTGCATCTGGTCATTTCCTAAAATGCTTTTCCGGTGTTGGCGTTACTTCTAAAGCACAAGCAGGAAGCTATGCTAACGACGCTGTTTGGCGTCACTCCAACAGCCAAAGCGATAATTAAATTATGGACAAAATATTAGAATTTTTATTTTACCAAACTCCCCAAGAATATGAACTTATGTTTGGGGAAGCAAGTGGTCCTAACGAGAGAGAGAATACTGCAAAATCTACAACGTTTATAAATCATTTATCCCGATGCAGCTTATCTGAATATTGTCAATTAATAGTGAAAGCCTTACTATTAGAATATCCTTCAGAGTCGGCATTTAGCTTTTGCCTTTTAGATTTTGATGATAAAGGCATTTTTATTTTGCCTGATCGGCCACGTCGTTCTAATGATATAAGCCGCATAGATTTTACTCATAAAAAGGCAAAACTTCATGGACGATTTGACCCAAAGACTTTAAGAACTTTAGAGTATTTGGACGAGATAAAGGTAACATTTAAATTAGCACAACAAGATTTGGCAAAATGGGTAGAGCAAGCGTTAACAGGAAAGGCATTTAATAACACAGTAAATGGTAACAAAACTATTTTTAAAGTAAGTAATAGCCCAATATTAACATTAGAAGTGGATTCGACAAGCTTCACCATTTTTATAGATAAAAATACTTTTATTGAATATTTATTTCAATCAAGGGGCTACGATGAATGATTGAAAACTTTCACTGGAAAATGAGATAGTTGGAACCAATTTTTAATAACGAATTTCTACTTGTAATATTTAAATTTTTCTGATGCTTCGAATTATACTGTTCATACCATCATTTCTTAAACTATCTAAAATATCTGCATAATCTTGCATCATCTTTTTGCGTTCTGATAAATACTCAGCTCGATTATATGCAGATCGAATTTTGTCTTTGTCCTCATGTGCCAACTGCTTTTCTATAACATCTGTTGAATATTTTTTCTCATGTAGAATTGTGCTTGCTAATGTTCTAAAACCGCCGCCCCACACCACAAGCAATCATAGATAAAACCTCTAATACCAAAGTGAAATATTAAATAGTCCAAAAGTTGCCTTCAAAAATATAGCTATAAGCACAAGTAGATTTTACCATAGTTTCATTAACAGTTTTTGCTTCTTCATAAATAAATTTACTTAAGCTTTCAAGTGTATGAAA
>JBBRCM010000043.1:0-24271 GCA_038204855.1 Chitinophagales bacterium | reverse complement strand
TGATTGGGGTCAACAGAATTTTGATTACCGGAATTTTGATTTAATTGAAACCTATACTAAACTCAACCCTTCAATTGCCTTTCATCAACTATCTGCACAAACAATAGCAGACATAGATTTTTATCACCTGTTTTGCTATCTTGACAGAACAAGCAGTAAACCAGGACAACAATTTTTATTTGATAAATTAACCAAGCCTGCCGATAGTTTATCTGAGCTTGAAGAGTTTGACCGGCAGATAAATTTCTTCTTGGCAAATAAAGCTGCAAGGGAAGATGCCCAGTTTCATTTATCGCAACTGAATAAAAATGACGCTTATTATATTACAACCTTATTAAAAGATAAACTTTTAGAAAAGCCAAAATGGACAAAGCTATTTATTGCGGATACTGTATTGGTGATAGTATTGCTTGCATTATCTCCCTGGTATCCTGTTCTGCTGATCTGGCTACTGCTGCCTTTTGCTATAAATATTTTCTTTCACTACTGGAATAAAAAAAACACATACAAATTCAGCAAGTCTTTTCCGCAGCTTAACCTTTTATTAAATATTTCAAAAGTATTTTTGAAAAAAGATATTCCCTTTACCAAAATTGAAGTTGAAAAAAGTGTAGCCGGCCTCGCTGCATTTCAAAGAAAATACCGGCTACTGAATTTCGGCGATTACGGCGAGAATGAAATAGCCCAGGTCTTCTTTATGATTTTTGAATTATTAAAAGCTATTTTTCTTATTGAGATCCACTCTTTTTTTAGCGTACTTAAAACATTGCAAAATAAAAGGTCTGATATTGATGCAGTATTAAAATATACCGGTAGTATTGATGCCGCAATTTCCACAGCATCGCTGCGTGCAGGAACACATAAATTTATCAGGCCGGTTTTTACCGAACGTAAAAAAGAATTACAGCTTACAAACCTGTATCACCCCCTTTTAGAAAACTGTGTAGCCAATTCACTAAAATTAGAAAATAAAAGCATTTTAATAACCGGCTCCAATATGTCGGGCAAATCAACCTTTATACGTGCTGTTGTCATAAACTCTATTTTGGCACAAACCATTTATACCTGCTTTGCAGATGAATTTATAACCCCGTTTGTAAAAGTATTTTCATCTATCCGCATTGATGATAATTTATCTGATGCCAAAAGTTATTACTTTGAGGAAGTAAATGTAATATCAGGTTTAATTAATCAATCAACCAATTCATTTCAAAACCTTTTTATTTTAGATGAAGTATTTAAAGGCACTAATACTATAGAACGGGTTGCTGCCGCAAAAGCCATTTTATCTTACTTAAACAAAAATGAAAACATGGTATTTGTTTCCACCCATGATATAGAGTTAGCTGAACTTTTAAAATCAGAATACGACTTATACCATTTTGTGGAAGACATAGAAAATGATAAACTTGTTTTCGACCATAAATTAAAAACGGGCCAATTGACTTCCAGAAATGCTATTAAGATTTTAGAATTATCGAATTACCCTGCAGCAATTATTGCTGAAGCAAAATCAATTGCAACTAAGAATTAAGTAAAATATGATTGTACTCTATATTATAGCTATCCTTTTTTTGTTGGTGTATAGTATGCTCATCCTTTACTATTGGAAAAGCTGGCTGCACATTCCCAACTTCAAACCACTAACCACAAACTATAAACCAAAAATCCGCATTTCAGTTATTATCCCGGCACGGAATGAAGAAAAAAATATTGCCGCCTGTTTAGATTCAGTTTGCAACCAATCTTACCCAACAGCATTATTTGAAGTACTGGTGGTAGATGACCACTCAACTGATAATACTGCTGCCATTGTAATCAGTTATGCAGATAAAAATGTAAAACTTATTTCTTTAAAGGATTTTGTGGTTGATGAATTAAACTCTTACAAAAAGAAAGCCATTGAAATTGCCATCGCCCAATCAACCGGCGAGCTGATTGTTTGTACGGATGCAGATTGCCTGGCAGCCGAAAACTGGTTACAAACCATTGCTGCTTTTTACGAAAAATATCAACCGCAGTTTATTGCAGCGCCGGTGGCAATCAATTGCAGTATCCGCTTCATTGAAATTTTTCAGGCGCTTGATTTTATGACGTTGCAAGGCATTACAGGTGCATCGGTACACAAAAAAATACACAGCATGTGCAATGGCGCCAATCTTGCTTATACAAAAAAAGCATTTGAAGAAGTTGGTGGTTTCAAGGGTATTGATAATATTGCCAGCGGTGATGATATGCTGCTGATGCACAAGATCTACAAACTTCATCCGGAAAAAGTGATGTTCTTAAAATCGAAAGAAGCCATTGTACAAACAGCCCCCGTAAATTCTATAAAAGATTTTTTTAATCAACGCATCCGCTGGGCCAGTAAGGCCGATAAGTATGATGATAAAAGAATTTTTGCTGTGTTGCTGCTTGTTTATTTGATAAATTTATTGCTGCTGATTCTGCCAATTATTGCTGTTTTCAATAATGCTCAATATGCAATATTTAATTTTCAATATTCAATTTGTACTTTGTGGCTAAGCCTTCTTCTGTTAAAGACAATTGTTGAATTAATTTTTCTCTATCCTGTTGCAAAGTTTTTCGGCAAGCAATCAATCTTGCTGTTGTTTCCGTTCATGCAACCCTTTCATATTGTATACACGGTTATTGCTGGCTGGCTGGGTAAATTTGGGGGTTATAAATGGAAGGGAAGAAAAGTAAAATAAAGTTTTGAAATTGTAAATTACAGCATGGTTCACACCGAATTTTCTTTTAAAGCACAAATGTGGAAGCGCCTGAAAAAAAACCGGGGCGCTTTATTTGGTTTGACTATTATTGTATTGGCTGTATTGATTTCTATTTTCGGTTATGTTATTGCTCCGGATAATTCGCCTAATGCAGATCTGCAAACCGTGGAGATACAGGCCAAGAAGCCTGGTTACAGTCAACAGTTTTTAAAAATATTCAGTAAAGAAATTCCGGATGATAACTGGTTCGATCATTTTGTCAGCGGTAAAAAAAACAACTTTCAACTCATTCCCATAAAAGGATACCGCATCAACGGCGACAGTCTGTTGGTAAATAAGTTTATTGATGATGACACAACCGTTGTGAAATATTTTTCCATCAATCAGTTAACTTTTGAAAATCCTGCAGCTATTCAAAAAAATATCATCACAAAAAAATACTGGCTAGGTACCGATAAATTTGGCCGGGATATTTTAAGTCGCTTGATGATTGGTACAAGGGTTAGCCTGGCAGTTGGTTTAATTGCGGTGCTTATCTCTTTAACACTCGGTATTATTTTGGGTTCCCTGGCCGGTTACTACCGCGGCTGGGTTGATGAAGCAATTATGTGGCTGGTAAATGTAACCTGGAGTATTCCTACGTTATTGTTGGTTTTTGCAATCACCATGGCCATGGGCAAGGGTTTCTGGCAAATATTTATTGCAGTTGGGCTAACCATGTGGGTAAGCGTGGCCCGCCTTATACGTGGGCAGGTGATTACCATCAAAGAAATGGAGTATATTCAGGCAGCTCGTGCTTTAGGCTTAAAAGACAGCCGCATTATCCTGCGGCACATCTTGCCAAACATCCTCGGACCGGTTTTGGTTATTGCAGCCGGTAATTTTGCAACGGCTATTATTGTAGAAGCCGGCTTAAGTTTTTTAGGCATTGGTATTCAGCCCCCGCAACCAAGCTGGGGTTTGATGATAAAGGAGAATTACAATTTCATCATCACCCATAATCCTTTACTGGCTTTAATTCCCGGCTTTGCTATTATGTTGCTGGTGTTGGCATTTAATTTATTAGGTAATGGGTTAAGGGATGCGGTGGATGTAAAAACTTAAAATAATTATATGAAAATAACCGGAACTTTTCTGGATGAAATCAGTCATGATATCCCTCACCAAAACTGGGGTAGAAATGAATGGGATGCTGATTTCAGCCACATGAAAGAAATTGGTATTGATACCGTGATCGTTATAAGAAGCGGTTACCGGAAATGGCTTACTTATCCTTCAACCTATTTAATGCAAAACGAAGGTTGTTATCAGCCCCCGGTTGATCTGATACAAATGTTTTTAGAACTGGCAGATAAACACCACATGCATTTTTATTTTGGCCTGTACGATAGTGGAAACTATTGGTGGAAAGGAGATTTTCAAAAAGAAGTAGACATCAATCGGTTTGTAATTGATGAGGTATGGAAAAAATACGGAAATCATAAAAGTTTTAAAGGATGGTACCTCACCCAGGAAGTTAGCCGGAGGGTAAAAGGAGTTATTGATTTGTATGCCCGGTTGGGAAAACATTGCAAAGAGGTATCCGGAAACCTGCCCACTTTTATTTCGCCCTGGATAGATGGCAGTAAAGCGGTAAGTGCGGCATCAGATAAAATCAGTAAAGAGGAAGCGGTAAATGTAAAACAACACGAAGAAGAATGGAGTGCAATTTTTGATGGTATTAAAGGTGCCGTTGATGCTGTTGCTTTTCAGGACGGGCACATTGAGTATCATGAATTGCCGGCATTTTTTGAAGTAAATAAGAGAATGGCAGATAAATATGGTATGCAATGCTGGACCAATGCAGAAACATTTGACCGGGATATGCCTATCAAATTTCTTCCCATTAAATTTGAAAAGTTAAGACTGAAATTAGAAGCAGCCCGCAAAGCCGGTTATGACAAAGCAATCACTTTTGAATTTCCACATTTCATGAGCCCGCAATCATCCTACATTTCTGCAGCACATTTATATGACAGGTATAAAGAGTATTTGAAAACACTGAGGTGAGTATACCGATTATACCAGTATTTAGTCCAAAGCAATCTGCAATTGGTATAATACCATCTAAGATTTCAACGTAGTCCTTTGTACTCCTATTAAATCAAGATGGTATTACTATTTAGTTCGATTAATTATTTCACCGTTCAAATTAATAGCCTCATCAAAGGGGTTTTGTGCCAATGCGTTTATAAATACAGCAAGCTGCTTTCTGGTAATCGGCATATTATTTCCGGGATAATCCTGCTTAAAATTTTCTGTCCAAACCTTCACTTGTTCATTACCAATAATTGGTGGCCATGGATGAGGAATCCCTTTTTTAATTCGTATTTTATGCAATAAAACAACCAGCATATCCCATGCTTCTTTTACCTGTAAAGAGCGAACAATGGCAGTATCTGTTAGAGGCAAACAAGGTATAAAATTATTTACAGAAGATTTAAACGTTTCATACATTATTAAACTATCGGGATAGAAATACATTTTATTAGCCCAGCCTTCGCTTATTCCTGTTCCTTTCAGTATACCGGTTGCTCCTGCTTTCTGAATTGCTTCCCAAAACATATCATCAGGCTTTACATCCACATAGGGCATCAGGTAACATTTTGCCTTTAACAATATCTGCTGTACGTCTCTAACATTCGCTTTTCGTGGTTGAATATTTTTTAGAACGCAATAAGCAGCTAATGCTCCTGCTGCCTGCCCGGTAAGTAATACAACAGGCTGCAATCTTGTAGTGCCATTTACAATATTACTGACAGATATATTTTTTTCTGCTGCAATTAATCCATCTGTTTTTTCAGGAATCAAACAGCCCAATGGTATACTATAGGAAGATACCGGCGTAAATTTTATGTGCGGTGCTGAATCGTTTTTGTGATGGTGATGATCTATCGGGTAATCACCGACTGAAATTCCTGTTCTGTAAAGTGCCCTCTTCTGCTCAAATGGTTTTGCCAAATTATTAATAGTAAGTCTTATCAATCCTTTTATTCTTCTGCTTTCGCGGTTATAAGGAATAAAAGGCAGTTTGTCAGTTGTTGGAAATTCATCATCTGCAAGCCCCAGGTTTTTATAACCCAACTCCTTTTGGATATAATAAATAAATTGAAGTGTATGATTTTTGGCTTTATCATATTTTCTCACTCGCTCTTCATAACTATTCTCCAAAACATTCAAATAATAATCGTTGCCGCTTGCCGGCCAGTTCAGCATATATTTTCCGTTTTTTATTTTACCATAGTTCAGCATTTTTTGTGCATTCCATGGCACAGCGGGAGAATCATTACAGAATTTAGATAAACAGCTCCTGAAAAATTTTGTTGAATCATACCCGTTTGGCCGGTCGATGGTTTTATCCGCATCTTTGCCATAGTCTTTTAAAATGGCCGCCCATGTTAGATCCTGTATAATATTATTCTTTCCTGGTGCCATTATTTCACCCGAATAAGAAACAGCTTCCATACCGATATCATATGCTGTATTACTTCTGGCAATTACATCTCCCAGTTCTGTGGCATCAATACAAATTTTACAATGAATGATTATTGTTTTGCCTTCCTGATTTTTAAAAATTGCTCCGGTAATTCTATTTTCCTTTTTTATTACTGAACTTAAAATAAGTCCATGCATCAAGGTTAAATACTTTTTTTCTTTTGCACACAATGCTTTAAATATACTGTCGCCAACATGAGGTTCAAAAAGTGTATTACTTACCCAGCCTGTTCCTAAATTTTTAGTTCCGTAGTGCTTATATAATACCTGACGAAACTCTTCCCACAAACCACCTGGCAATTCATGGTTGCCATCTGTTGCACTTACGCCTGCTGCTGTCAACATACCGCCAAGCCAGGGAGAAGGTTCTGCAATAATTGTTTTTACCTGCTGTCTTGCTGATTGTATTCCGGCTGCCGTTCCGCCAATGCCACCGCCAATGATCAATACATCGGTATTAATAGTTTGTGCAAATGAAACTTTACAGATTAGAATCAGAACCCCAATAAAAGCTGTAATCTTTCTCATTTAAATAGATAAGGATGCTCTATTACAATATGGTTGAAAAAAAATATGGCTATAATTAATCAGCAGGTGCCACCTGCACATTCCTGCTGAAACCTTCCTCCAGCGAAATAAAAGTTTCAGTTCGGTCGATGCCTTTTATTTTCTGCAATTCATCATGCAATACAAAACGAAGCTGGCTTATATCTTTACAAACAATTTCGATGAACATGCTGTAGTTACCGGTAATGTAATTCAACCGCACAATTTCCGGTATGCTCATCAGTTCTTTGGCAACTGCATCATAGAGTGAACTTTTCTCCAGGTAAATACCAACAAAGGCGGTGATATCGTAACCCAGTTGTTTTATATCCACATCCATTTTATTACCTTTAACAATGCCAAACTCCAGTAGCTTTTTGATACGTACATGAATAGTACCACCACTTACAAAGAGTTTTTTACCCAATTCGGCATAAGAAATCTCCGAGGTCTCCATCATTTCATGAATGATCTGCAGATCGAGTTTGTCAAGATTTAATTTGTTTGCCATTATGCAATTAATTTTTAGATTATTTTCAAATAATTATACAAATATTTGAAATACTTCTATACTTTCCAAATATTTAATAAAATATATTGAACGTACGGGGGTTTTACCTTATTTTTGTGTTATCAAACAATCCGGTATAGATCGGAACAAATTGTGGGGTGATGAAATTGCGTAAGCATGGCAGACATGCCCCCTTGTCTCGGGGGTGAGGATAACAGGATAAACGTAGCATAGAGCCGTTTCAATAGCAATATTGATTCGACCGGGGTCGACCACCGAACTTTGTACTACAGCTAACTGCCTCGTGAAGGTTCGATCCCTTCCCCTACAGCGCTTTAAAAATGCCTTCGTTGGAAAACGGAGGCTTTTTTTATTATGCAGTATGCCCCCTAGACAACACTTTATTTTTCTCCCTGATAATTTCCCCGGCAATACTTACCGAAATCTCCATGGTTGTTTTGCTGTCAATATGCAAACCAACCGGAGAAAATATTTTTTTTAATAACTCCGCTTTTATTCCTTCTGCTTTTAGTTCATTAAACAGCGTATCTATTTTATGTTGGCTTCCCAAAAGGCCCAGGTATAAAAAATTATGATTGATCAACTGCTTTAAAACAATTTTATCAGAACGATATCCAACAGTCATAATTACTACAAAATCATTTTCGGTAGCGGTAAAAAAATTCAACAATTGTTCATATTCCGGAATAATGATTTTCTCATCTGCAAAATTATTTTGCAAAAGTGTTTTCAGTCCGGGGCGGTCATCATAAACTTTTATAAAAAATCCCAGGAAAGACATCAGCTCCGATAAGGCCAGGCTGATATGCCCGCCACCAATGATATGAATCACCGGTTGTTGATTTACAGGTTCGGTATATATCCAGTCATTTTCATTCTTATATTCAAGCTCTTTCGCTTTTCCGGAAATAAGGCTGATGCCTGTTGGCGAAATCTGAATAGTCTTTCCCTTTGAAGCAAAAATATTGATGATCGTTTTTCTGTCGGTTGAAGACAGCGGAATAAAAACATTTGTCTGGTTGCCAGAACAGATCATGCCCGACTGGTTGTTACTGCTTTCCTTATCATGAAATTGTTTTTGAAGTAAAACCCCTGTTGCATTTTGCAGCATTAGTACTTTTGCCTTTTCTACAAATTTATGTTCCATAATACCCCCGCCAATGGTTCCGCAAACAGTTCCGTCTTCGGCTACCGCCATATTAAATCCCTTGCGCCCAGGTGAACTTCCTTCGCTTTCCAAAACATACAACAGCATTACTTTAATGCCATCATACAATTTTTCGTGTATAAATTCCCAGACATTCATGGTTATTTTTTGAACCGAGTGACTCACCCCGATAATTACTTCTTCCTGTTTTCTAGAATCTTTTTAAATGAGCGTCCACGTATTTCATCTAATGTTAAACCTGTTACCAAAACTTCTTCTTCGGTAATGGCGCCGCTGTTTAATGCACGAAGAAAATAGTTTAATAAACCTTGCCCCGTTGCTGCATCATCAAACACATCACCAATCAAAGTTGCCCTTGCTGCTTTGTCAACAAAGGTTTTTAATCTTTCTACTGCATCGTCATAACTCTCTAAAAAGAAAGCATACACTGCTGCATAACGCATAGGGAATTGTGCCGGGTTCAAATCCCAGCCTTGGTAAAAACCATTCCACAACGAATGGCGAATATGGTCGTAACCTTTTTTCCAGGCACGATGAACAGTGTCCCTGTTTTCCTGCAGTTGTTCTGTCGTTAAATCATCTCCCCTGTTCGGACCAATAGGCATCGTATTCGTAGCACCATCGCTCAACCATATACCGGTGTGTGCCAGTGCAACTTTGGTCATGTGATGTGCAAAATCACAAACCGGATGATCCATCTCCTGGTACTTAGCGGTAATACTGCAACTGGCTGTATAATCATAAGTGCCAAAGTGCATAGCAATGCATCTGCCATCACTTGCTTTTATAAAACGATACAAAGGATTGGTTCCGTCAATATCCATGATAGCTTGTGTTGTCTCCACCATCATCTCCATTTTCAAAATCCCTTTTTCCATTTTTAATTCTTTTTCAATTATATCAAAAAAAGAAGCCAGCGTTGCAGGTTGCTCCGGAATAGTTACTTTAGGCAACATCACAATAAAATTATCAGGAAGTTTACCTCCGGTTTCTTTTACCAATGTGCTTACAAAAATATCTAAGGTTCGCAATCCCCTTTCCTTCATTTCTTCCGTGAAGGGTTTTATACGAATGCCGATAAAAGGCGGCAAGGTTTTTTCATTCATCCCTTTTGCAACTTCCAATGCTGTTGTACGGGCAGTTTCATCTTCTTCTTCGTTGCTACGGTTGCCGTAACCGTCTTCAAAATCAATTCTAAAATCTTCAATGGCTTCTGCTTTTAATTTGGCAATCACTTTATTGTACACTTTATTGCTGAACCCGTTTGTGGTATCCATAGCAAACACATTGCCGAAGACTTTGTGATCAGGAGCGTAGGTTTCAAAAATCTCCAATGCTCTTTTACCAAGCGATGCGGCTGCATCGTATTTGAAAAGATTCGCTCCTCCGTACAATGTATGCACCGGCTGGCGTTCAGTTCTATCCCCGGGATAGATTTGCTGAAAGAAAGTATTTGCTTCTTTCAATTTATTAAACAGTTGATCTTTTTTTTCTGCAGGGATTGATACACTCATTTTTCTTAATTATATTTTTTTTACTAAAAGTTGTTCAACATTAATGTTCCAGGTTCCCCCTTCAGGGGGCGGAGGGGGTTTTTAACTTCCCCTGTAAGTAGAATACCCAAATGGATTAATCAGCAATGGTACATGATAATGGGCATCATCAAAAACAATGAACTGAATTTCTACTTCGGGATAAAATCCTTTTATTTTTTGAAATGCAAAATAATTCCCCGTATCAAAAACCAGTTTGTAATTTCCATAAGCTAATTTTTTTTGAGCGGGTAATAAATCAGCAATCCTTCCATCGGAATTCGTAATGCCCTGTGCAATGGTTTGCCAAACACCATTTACCGGTATTTGTAATCTTATACTGATATCTCTTCCTGGTTTACCAATAGCTGTATCAAGCACATGTGTTGTAAGTTGGCCGGGCTTTATTAAACTCCAATTACCACCCTCTGCAATTAATTTTTGAAACCGCAGGATAGTAATTTTCATTTGCTCACCCATGGCAATATGCAGTTCTTCCCCAATGGTATTGCTGAGTCTGTCTTCCAGCAGGCGCAGCATTTCTGCTGCACTTTTCCCGGTTGCATATACAATAAAAATAAAACCAAATTTTGCTTCATATTCTTTGTTGGCCTTTGCAAGCGATGTAATTGTTTTTTTTGTAGCTGCCGCAACTGAGGCCTGTTCTTTACCGGCAAATTTTTTAGCAAGGCTTTTTACATCACCAATTTTTGGATGATGCGTAAAAGATTCCAGCCAGTCGAGGCTATTGCATTGGTTATACCAGATGTCAGTTGCTGCAATAACCAGATCGGTTTCACGGGCAAAAGGAAATTGCTTTAGCATCAAATTGGCCCATGCAGAAGAGCCGCAACAACTCATCAACTGTTTCAATCTTTCTGCCTTATTTATTTTATTGAATGCTTTTATCGTCATAATGATCTTTTGAATTATTTTACTGATGCCCCCTGCGCAATCCAGCATCTGATAATATCTCTTTCTTTTTGCGTGATGTTTGTTTTATTATTCTGCGGCATTGTCTTGGTTACCACAACCCGTTGCATGATGAGATCTTTCTTCCTTACAATATCGTCCGGCGTATCATACATCACCCCATTAGGAGGCGCTTTATATACATCATCAGTTGGTTTTGATGAATGACAACTGATACATCTCTCCTGTACAATTGCATGCACTTCACTGAACTCAATTTTTGTGTTACAAGCTCCGGGGTCTTTTGGTGGTGCCGAAATGAATGCACCCGCCAACAATATCACAACAGATACCGGCAGTATCCAGACAGCCAATTGTCCTTTTTCCCTAAGGTTAAGATAATGTTTTACTCCGGCAGTTCCCAATGAAATGATGATTAAAATCAGCCAGGGGTTCTCATATCCGAAGGTTGTTGGAAAATGATTGCTGATCATCACAAACAAAACCGGAAGGGTAAAATAATTGTTGTGTAAAGAACGGGCCAATGCATTTTTACCAAGTTGTGAATTTACAGGCACTCCTTCCCTTGCTGCCTTTACCATAGCTTTTTGTGCCGGGATAATTACAAAAAAAACATTGGCGACCATAATGCTGCCAATCATGGCGCCAAAATGTATGTATGCCGCACGCCCACTAAAAACATGACTATAGAAATAAGCGAAGCCAACTAAAACAGCAAAGCCAATCAGCGCAAATAATACCGGCTTTTTAATTAGTGGAGATTTGCAAAGCAGATCATACATAATCCATGCAACTACAAAAGAACCAATACCAATGCTAATACCGGTTAGAGGTGTAATGTTTAAAACATTTTTATCTATCAATAAAGCCGATGCATTAAAATAATACACTACAAACAATAAACAGAAACCCGATAGCCAGGTAAAGTAAGCTTCGTATTTAAACCAGTGCAAATGTTTGGGAATTGTTTTAGGCGCTACTTTATATTTTTCGAGGTAATAAAATCCGCCGCCGTGTATAGCCCAAAGATTACCAGCCAGCTCATCACGTACATCTTTGGTACGGTTCAAAGCATTCTCTAAAAAAACAAAATAGAAAGATGCGCCTATCCAGGCGATACCAAACGTTATATGCATTAAACGGATAACAATGTTCAGCCATTCCATTAAGTGTGCTTCCCATGGCGTGCCTTTCACATAAATATACATGGCCGCAACCATGGCAACAGATACCAGGATAATGGCCGTGTACACAAATGTTTGAGAAGAAAAAATTCCGGCTTTCTTTTTTTCAACATCCACCTCCCGATAGCTATCAGGACCATCTTCTGCATCAATTTCTTTAACTACCGAACGCAGGTAATAGGTTATGACGGTAAGCATTACCAAAACAAACCCCAGAACCGACAATAAAATAATTCCAACCATCAATTATGCTTTTTTCTTACCAAATAAACGCAGGCGGCTTACACCTCCGTCCGGAAAAATATTTAACCGAACATGGGTAACATCCGGTAATTGATTTATTTCTTTCACAAATTCATGTTCCTTATCTGCACTTAACTTTTGAGGAGCCAACAGAAGTTGCCATTCAACTTTATCATTAATAATATCATCATCGGTATCAGCTATACAGGCTTCAATGGAACAACTATCAGGATAATTCCCTTTAAAATGGCAGGTATCAACAACAATGCGTTCAATATTGCCCGCTGTTGCAAGTTTTAAAATTACCCAGTCCCTGCTGCCGGGGGTACGGTTGCGTTTAGTTTCCCAACCATCACCCATGTTAACACCACGGCAGGGCATAATGAGATTGCCCATGGCACTAAAGAACATATCGTTGCAGGCAATGGCTTTACCGCCATTGATTGCAGCGGCAAGATCAATTTCTTCATTAGCAGCGACGGAATCCCAGTTCTTAAAAACTTCACCATACACCCTTAATCTTGCAACCCCTCCATCGGGATAAATATGTAAACGGATATGGGTATAAATTTCATCACTGTTACTTTCATAAAAATTTTGTGAGCCTGCATCTAAATGTGATTGGGATAAAATTTCTTTCCACGCAATATCATCCCATTCTTTTACAGGGTCTGCATCATTCAAGTAAACTGCTTCAACAGATGCATGTGGTGGATGATTACCCAGAAAAAAATTCGTATCAATATCAAAACCAATAATTTTACCCGGCGTGGCCAATTGAATTACTGCCCAATCGTGGCCAAGCGTACGTTTACGTCGGCTCTCCCAGCCATCCATCCATTTACCGCGGTCAGTATATTTATCCGTAATAAAAATCCCTCTTGTTGATTTGATGAGGTTCTCCTTTTCTGCAAAAAAATCATCGGTAGCAAATAATACTTTGCCGCCAAGTCTTTCGGCAGCGAGGTCGGTAAGCTGTGTAAAGGCCGGAGCTTCTTTAACTATTTCTTTTACTTTTTCAAAAGCCATTGTCCTGCGTTTTTGTGTATTATTTTTTTATTGTGATAAACAGTTGTTCCGTTTACAATCGTTTGTTGTATTGTTCCAAACAAATGCTGTGCATTATAAGGCGAGCAATTATAGCGATGTAAAATATGTGCTGGCTTCACTTCAAATTTTTCTTCCGGGTTCCATATAACCAGATCTGCATAATAACCAACAGCGAGTTTTCCTTTATGCTCATCTACCTGTAAAAATTTTGCCGGATGTTCTGTTAGCAAAGGAATGAATTTTTCAATAGAAATTGTTTCTTTCATTGCCGTCCATGCAGCAGGCAATAAAAACTGAAGCCCTGCAATACCACCCCAGGCTTTAAGCAGGTTACCCGTTTCCAGTTCTTTTATATCTGGCGGTGCCGGTGAATGATCGGTTGTAATAAAATCAAGCACACCGTTTTCCAATGCATCTTTTAGCTGATCATTATTTTCCTTTTCACGGATGGGCGGTGCACATTTATATAAACAATTTGAATCGGGAATATCTTCGGCATTAAAGAAAATATAATGGGCACAGGTTTCAGCGGTTAAAGGCAATCCTTCTTGTTTTGCATTTTTAATTTTTATCAGTGCTTCAGCCGATGATACATGAACAATATGCGTTTTACAGTTATGTTTGCGGCAAAGTTTTATCATCAAATCAACGGCATCATTCTCCCATTTTTTTGGGCGGCTTTCCAAATAATAACGATAGCTATTTGGAAAATCTGAAAATTTATTGTCAACTTCTTTTTTAAATATTTCGCAATGTGCCAGTAAAGGCAGTCCATATTTTGCAATAATGGGCATAGCTACATCTATTTCCTTTTCACCTACATTCGGAAATTCATCAATGCCAGAATGAGTGAGAAAACATTTGATCCCCAAAACACCAGCCTGCATCAGTCCTTCCAAATCATTTTGATTACCGGGAATCAATCCTCCATAAAAACCCACATTAACATGCAGTTTGTTTTTTGATGCTTCTAACTTTTCATTGAAAGCTTTTACGGTAGTTGTAACCGGACTTGCATTTAAGGGCATATCAACAACCGTGGTTATTCCACCGGCTGCTGCTGCCTGCGTTGCAGTATCAAAACCTTCCCAATCTGTTCTGCCGGGTTCATTAATGTGTACATGTGCATCAATAACACCGGGCATTAAAATATGATTGCCCACATCTTCTGCTCCGTCAATTTTACCAAAATGTATTTCTGTGATGATACCATTTTCTATACATATAGTAGCCGGTTGAAGTTTTCCATAAATCCAAGAACGATTACTATATATTTTTTTACTGTTGCTCAATTTTTTTCTTACCATTTTGGGCTAAAGCCCAATGATGAATATTTATGCTCCTGGCCTAAAGGCCAGGGCTATTAATGAATTGCCTCGCTGTTTAGGGCGAGGATAAAATAAAACTACTCCGAGGCTTTAGCCAAATATATCTTTACGACATCTCTTTTTTATACAAAGCCATCAAAACTTTTTCTGGTGTGATGGGAGCAGCATAAGCAATATCAGCATCAGGGTTAAATGCAAGCACCGCATTGCGAATGGCAAAGTAAGCACCAATGCCGTACATCAGCGGCGGTTCGCCAACAGCTTTTGATTTAAAGATGGCCATGTCATTTCCGTCTGTGTTCAAAAATTTTATATCCAGAATTTTTGGAACCGAGTATATGTCGGGAATCTTATAAGTTGATAATGCATTGGATAACAATTTACCATCGGCATTGTAAATGATCTCTTCCATAGTCATCCAGCCAATACCTTGTACAATGCCGCCTTCGCACTGGCCAAGGTCAACCGACCGGTTCATACTACTGCCAAAATCATGAACCACTTGCACTGCATCAATTTCGTATGTCCCACGTAAGCAGTCAACTGTTACCTTAGTTAATGCTGTACCATAAACATGGTAAGCGAAAGGGTGGCCTTTTTCAATCGTTTTATCAAAGTTGATGATGGGGGTTGCGTAATGTCCCTTTGCACTCAGGTTAATTCGTTTCATGAATGCCTGCTGTACTAAATTCTTCCAGTTGAAGATAGAAGCTTCATCATTAATGTAAACCACTTCATCTTTTATTTCTATAGTTTCCTCTTCGTTATCGGTTAATTCTGTTTTAATAAAGTTAAACAGGCGTTCTTTAATCTGATTGCATGCATCCAGCAATGCCTTACCATTCAGATCGGCTGTGGCGCTGGCTGCAGAAGGTGAAGTATTGGCAACCCTTGTTGTATTGGTGCTTTCCAATTTTATTTTATCGGGAGAAATTCCAAAACTTGCAGCAGCAACTTGCAGCATTTTTGAATTTACGCCTTGGCCCATTTCCACAGCACCGGTACTTACGCCGACTGTTCCGTCGGTATATACATGTACCAAAGCTCTTGCCTGGTTCATCATGGTATTGGTAAAAGAAATACCAAAACAGACCGGCATCAGCGATAATCCCTTTTTATAAAACTGGTTTTGCTGATTAAATTTTTGAATTTCAATTTTTGCCGCTTCCACATCATACATTTCCATCACTTCATCCCAGCAATTCTTAGACTGACATTCCTTTACAATTTGCCCGTAAGGAAATTCATCCCCATTATCCATCATGTTTTTTCGCTGGATAAAATCAGGATCAATATTTAATTTTTTTGCAGCATGATTAATAGCAGCTTCCATCACAAACATACCCTGCGGACCACCAAAGCCACGAAAAGCAGTATTGGGCGGCAGATTTGTTTTGCATGAATGTGCGGTTACAAATACATTCGGAATATGGTAACTGTTGGTTGCATGAAATAAAGTGCGCTCTAAAATTGCGGGAGAAAGATCTGCCGCAGCGCCACCGTTTTGATAAAAGGTTGCTTCGTAAGCAATGATCTTTAAATCTTCATCAAACCCAATTTTATAATCGCTGCTGTAAGGATTTCTTTTTCCCGTCATCCGCATATCTTCCATGCGATGCGGAATACATTTAGCGGGGCGTTTTAATATCCATGCTGTCATCGCAGCAAATGCTCCCCATGCCGTTGCCTGGTCTTCTTTACCACCAAAGCCGCCGCCAAGGCGGGGTACATCTACTTCAACTTTATTCATGCCAACACCCAGCACCCCGGCAACCGCACGTTGCACATGTGTAGGACCTTGTGTAGATGAAAATATTTTTACACTGTCATGTTCTGTTGGGTAGGCATAAGCTCCCTGAGTCTCCAGATACAACTGTTCCTGGCCTCCGGACTCTGCTTTTCCCTCAAAAATATATTTACAATTGCTGAAAGCAGCTTTCACATCACCCATTACAAATTTTCGGGAGGCGCTTAATAACTTTCCCCGTTTAAATGCTTCTCTTGGATCAGTAATGACGGGAAGGGGTTCAATTTCGATCTTAATTTTTCCAAATGCTTCTTCAGCCGCATCTTCATTTTCTGCAACAATTAATAAAACAGGTTGGCCACAAAAATGAACTTCATGGTCTGCCAATAAAGGTTCGTCTTGTATAATACCACCGATCTGGTTTTCACCGGGTATGTCTTTGTAGGAAAATATTTTTACAATTCCCTCTATTTGCTCAGCAGCAGAAAAATCTACACTTATTATTTTTCCATGAGCAATTGGTGAATCGAAAACTTTTACAAACAGCATTCCTTCCATTACGGGAATATCATCCACATAAATGGATCTGCCTGTTACATGATTGACTGCATCAATATTGCCGCCGCCATCACCCAAAGGGGAGTAATAAAAAGTATTAATTCCTGTATTCATTATTTAGATATCGAGAACCTCTTTAATTATTTCCGGTTTGTTTTTAAAATGTCCAAGAAACAATTGCCTTAACAATAATCTTTTATATTCCTTTGTTCCTCTTGCATCGCTGATGGGTGCAATTTCTATATTCATTATCCCAATTGCTGCTTTCAAATTTTCAGCGTTTATTTTTTTCCCTTTTAAAAACACAACAGTGGCTTTTAAATATTTGGGGAAAGGTGCTACCCCGCCAGCAGCAAGATGAATATCCTCAATAACACCATCATTATTCAATTGAACCTGGCAGGCTGAATTCACGCTTGCAATATCCAAATGCATACGCTTGCTTACTTTTTCAAAACTAAAATTGTTTTTTTGTGGCGGCGTGAAAATGATTTTCTCAATTATCTCATCTGGCTCTTTATCAATCTGTTTATAGCCTTTATAAAAATCTTGAAGTTTTACAGTTCTGGTTGTTCCGTTTTTATTTAATACAAGTTCACTATCCAGTGCCAGGAAAAAAATACTCATATCGCCAATTGGCGAAGCATTTACAAGATTACCGGCCATGGTAGCCATATTGCGGATGGGCGTGGAAGAAATCAGTTTTATGTATTTTTTCAGATCAGGAAAAAAATCCTGTATCATTTTTGATTCTGCAAATGCTGTAAGGGTAACAGCAGCACCAATATGGCATTGCCCGATCTCAAACTTTATTACCTGCAAGTAATCAGTATCAAACAAATGTCCTACATCAGCTTTTTTTACCTGCAATGCTTTTTGTACAATCAGGTCCGTGCCGCCGCCAATCATTAATTTTTGTTGTCCGGTATTTGTTTCAGTTACTGTTGTATTGATCGTTTCTCTTAGTTGCCTGATGCGGTCCTTAATCTGCATAAAATATCCAGGTATAAAATTGTGGTCAATCAGCCATGCAATCGTCTCCTGTTCGGGTTTGTCATTTATTTTTTCAGAAAGAATGGCAGCGGCCCTTTCAATAGATTTGTAACCGGTGCACCGGCAAATATTTCCATCAATGGCTGCTATCGCTTCGCCATATTGTTTGGTTGTATCATTCAAAATAAAACCGGTAAGCGACATTACAAAACCAATGGTACAAAATCCGCATTGCGTTCCGTTGGTATCCACCATCGCCTGTTGCACGGGAGAAAGTTCCTTCATATTAATACCTTCTACCGAAACAATATGTTTACCGTTTGCATTTCCCAATGGCATTAAACAACTCGTCATAGAGCGATAAACTAATTTACCGTTTTCAAAATCACCGACTAAAATAGTACAGGCTCCGCAATCACCTTCGCGGCAACCGATTTTGGTACCAACCAATCTTTTGTAATACCTGATATAATCCAGCACCGTGCTACCAGAAGCCTGTGTGGCATTTACCAATTGATTATTTAAAATAAATTGAATCATTTAATAGTCTCTTTTAATTGAGCTTTCGCTCCATTTTCTAAAAGCCTCCAATGCTTCTTCCCTTAAAATCTGTTTGGTAAATAATTTTCTTTCGGCAATTGGCTTCGCCATCTCTTCATAAATAAACTGGTCATCAAAATTTATTGCAGCAGCATCTTCTTTTGAATTGGCGTAAAACAATTTTGCAGGTCTGGCCCAGTAAATAGCTCCCAGGCACATAGGGCATGGTTCGCAGCTTGTATAAATTTCACATTCATCCAGTTGAAATGTATTTAAAAGTGTGCAGGCATTTCTTATAGCTACCACTTCGGCATGTGCAGTTGGGTCGTTTGTTGTGGTAACCTGATTTACACCACGGGCAATGATTTTACCGTCTTTAACTATAACGGCGCCAAACGGCCCTCCTTTTCCTTCCTCAACATTATTTATGGAAAGGCGAATCGCCTCCTGCATAAACTCAGATATCGCTTTACTCATATTATTTAAATTGAATTACGGCATACTGCTGTTAGTTGCATAAGTATAAGTTGAGCAGCTATCAGCAATCATGTAGCAACATTAAAAATAGCGAATTGGCTCAACGCAGACAAATATCATACTACATAAACCGCTTTGTACTTTCATCAATCTTGATTGCCGCATCCGTTTATTATATTTGCAAATATGAATCCTCTTCATACCCCATTCTCTAAAGATCAACGGATCAATGCCATACAGCGCCTTACAGCTTTATGGGCATTTACTGAAAGCGGCCTTGGGGGAATTATGCATGCATTCAAAATACCGTTTACCGGTTTACTGGTTGGCGGAATGGCTGTGATTATGATTTGTCTGATTGCTGAATTTTCAGAACATAATTACAAGCAAATTTTAAAAAGCCTAGTTATTGTTTTGATTGTGAAGGCCATGGCGGCACCCTTAACGCCCGTTACTGCTTATATTGCCGTTTCATTTCAGGCAGTAATTGGCTTTGCACTTTTCAGCCTGTTACGGTTAAATTATATCAGCATCCTTTTGTTAAGCGTTATTGCCATGCTAGAATCTGCCATACAGAAATTATTGGTACTAACTTTATTTTTTGGCGAATCGCTGTGGAAAGCGATGGACAAAATGGTTGCTTTTGCAGGCAAACAATTGGGCTACATCGTTTCCAACGGAAGCCTATGGATTGTTGCTGCCTACCTTTTAATTTATATAGCCGGGGGGCTTTTTATTGCATGGCTTGCATGCCGAACGATTAAGAATTTTGATACAGCAAACCCGCTTTTTATTTTAAAAGCATCTTCAAAAATTAATGGAGATTTGCCTATTAGCAGCAAGCCTGCCAAAAAAAACGGCTATAAAAAAATTTGGCGATTGGTATTAATCATGGTTATACTGTCAGTAATACTCTTCTTTTTTTCAACAGATAATAAAAAGGGCTGGGTTGCGGTTTTAAAAACAATCACCTGGACCTTGTCGGCCATGCTGATATGGTTTGTGTTAATTGGCCCCTTGTTTACAAAAGGCATTCAAAAGTTATTAAAGAAAAAAGAAAGCAGGTATACTGATGAGGTGGTGAGGACTTTATCATTTTTACCGGTATTAAAAAAGCTGGCATCGTTGGCCTGGCAGCAAAGTAAATTACACACGGGTTTAAAAAGATGGCTGTTTTTCTTTAACACCTTTATTTATGCTACACTTACCTGGTCGGAGCAGGGCTTAATTGAAGAAACACCCACAAACAATCCGGTATGAGTATTTATATTTTTTCGAGACCCTTACACAGCGGTAAAACAACCGAATTGCTGCAATGGTGTGGTCTGCAAAAAAATATCTATGGTATATTAATGCCCGATATAAATGGAAGCAGAAAAATGCTTGACCTTGACACAAAAGAGGTTTTTGATGTTGAATGTGTTGATACTGTAAATACAAAGCAATCTCTTACCTCAATCGGCAGGTTTTATTTTTACACTGCTGCTTTTGAAAAAGCCAATTCAATTGTACTTGCTGCATTAAACCAAATGCCCAACTGGCTTGTGATTGATGAGGCAGGAAAACTGGAACTGGATAGTAAAGGGTTTTATAAATCAATTGCAAAAGCAGTTGATCTTTACAGCAATAATAAAATATCCGGAAATTTATTGATCACGGTACGTGAAAGTTTATGTGATGAAGTTATTTCCTTTTTTAAAATAAAAAACGCCCAGGTCATTCATCAGATGGAAGACCTTATTTAGTGTCAAAAAAAATTCCCGTTAAAAACGGGGAGTAAAAAATAATTCAAATTCTTTTATTCATGCATTATCATGATCGGCATTTTGCTGTGGTAGGTTAAAGTTTTTGTGCGGCTGCTGCCTAATAAATTACCAATAAACGAACTGTTTTTCTGGATGGCAATAATCAGGTCAATATTCCTGCTTTCGGCAAATAGGTTAATGGCTTCATCCACATCAAATAAGCGCATGAAATAAAACTCAGGGTTATAGTCTGCAAACATTTTTTTTAGTTCCTGCTTCTCTGCTTCATAATTTTCCGTTAACGAAATATAATGTTGATCGTCAACATTTACAATGTGCAGCTGCGGTTTAAATACATCCAGGAAGGCTTTGATTGGTACCGAAGGGGTTGTATTTAATGTGTCTTTAAAATCTGAGGTAAGCATTACATGTTTTATCGGGGAGAAGCTGGCATTCTCTGGCACTATCAGCACAGGGCATACCTTTCTTTCTGCCATCTTTAAGGTGTTACTTCCAAAAAGTACCTGCGCAATGGCTGATTTTCCGGTTATGCCCATAATCACCAGGTCGGCCCTGCGATGCCTGGCAGCCCTTTCCAGTCCATCAACAAAATCAGACTCTTCGTGTGCGAGTATTTCTATTTTCACAACATTGTCCTTCATCAAATCTGATTTCAGATTTTCAAGGCTTTCTGTCACAGCTGGTGCCTCTGAAGCCTTACTATAGCTATGATACAGAATCATAGTTACATCATGCCCCGCAAGTAATTGGGAGGCATATTTGGCAGCATTTAAAGACGTTTCTGAAAAATCAACGGGGACTATTACAGTAGTCATAAATTGTAGTTTTGTTTAATTGTATACAAATTTACTTTATTTATGAATGATATTTATATTTAACCGCCCTATTTTAATGAATGAACCTGATATTTTACTACCGGTTTTCACATGTTGATTATTTATCTTTGCCGCCCATGGCACAAAAAAAATTAGAACGGTTTGCTGCAATAAAAACTTTTGCCAATGTGCTGGAATACCCCACAAACATGAAAGGGAGATGGCATGGTTTCTTTAAAAATAGCAACCAGATAATACTTGAACTTGCCTGCGGAAGGGGTGAATATACTGTTGGCATGTCACAGCTACATCCGCACCAGAATTTTATTGGTGTTGATGTAAAAGGGAACCGGATGTTTATAGGCGCAAAAAAATGCCTGGCACAAAATTTAACCAATGCCGCTTTTTTACGAACACAGATTGAAAAACTCACAGACTATTTTAATCCCGGTGAAGTAGATGAAATATGGATAACCTTCCCTGATCCACAGCTACGCATTTCCAAGGCAAAAAAAAGGCTGACACATCCGCGGTTTTTAAGGTTATACCAGCAAATATTAAAACCAGGTGGTTCTATTCACTTGAAAACAGACTCCCCGGAGCTGTATCTGTTCACAAAAAAAGTGGCTGAACTTTATGGTCTTACAATTGTTGACGATTTGGACAATGTTTACGGCGAAGCATTTGTAAAGGAAGAACTAAAAATAAAAACGCACTACGAAATCCTTGATATTGCTCAAAGCAAAAAAATACATTACCTGAAATTTACATTACCATTGCAGATAAAAGATATTGATGAACATCTGCAGCAATTAATACAAAAAGATGAACAACTGGATTGAAGGCGAGGACTTTTATTACAATGAAAAGGGTTTTATTGTATTAACTGCCAGGTATCACCTTGACAGGGGGCATTGCTGCGGCAATGGCTGCAGGCACTGTCCTTACAAATACATTAATGTTCCTGATCCAAAACGGCACGAATTGTTATCTTTAATATCCGATGGCAAAGAAAGTAACCAATAGCAATACAAATCCTGTTAAACAGGAGCAACCTAGAAGCACCGTAAAAGAATACAGTTTTTTTGCTGATGTGTTTGAAGTGGTAAGACAGATTCCTAAGGGTAAAGTAACATCATACGGCGCTATTGCTGCTTACCTGGGCACTAAGCTAAGCGCCCGCATGGTAGGCTGGGCAATGAATGCAGCGCATACTGCAAAACCAGAAATTCCGGCACAGCGGGTTGTTAACCGAAATGGTATGCTTACAGGCAAGCATCATTTTGCAACACCTACTGCTATGGAAGAGCTGTTAAAAAAAGATGGTGTTGCTGTAAAGAATGAAACGGTGGTTAATTTTAAAGCCAGGTTATGGGATCCATCAGAAGCATTGGCTTTATAGATTTACTGGTCAACTCCTTTTTAATGCCGTTAACTTTGCAAAGTATAAAAAACCGGCGCTTCAATAAAACAATTTACCATGAGCAATACTTTACAAACCGGCAATGTTTCTTTCGTTAATCATGAAAAAAAATATATCATTATTGAATACGAATTAAACGGTAAAAAGAAAGTAGTAAATGGCAGCGTTGATGAGAAGCAGTTGAAGATAAAACATGTTTTTCACATTGGAGATACGGTAAGTTTTACGGTAGGCCTATCGGGCCGAGGAGATAAGATGGTGGCTTCAGATATTAAATTTCTATACAACAATGCGTTGGATGTACTTATCAACAAGGCCAGAACAGAAAACAATTTTACAGGTTATTTAAAGATCATTGATGATAAATATTTTGTAAAAGAAATTGATAGCTATCTTTTCTTTCCGGTTATCACTTCTCCATGGCAGGTTAAACCCGGCGATGCAGAATTAAATGAAGCAGTAACATTTGCATTGGATAACCTGGAGAAGAAGGAAAAGATAGCAGCCTCGCTTTTCACTTTAAAATTCATTCCGGAATATTACTCTGCCGAAAGGGCCCTAAAAAAAAATGAACCGATAGCGGCTGAAATATACAAGGTCACCGACTATGGCATTTACCTAAATTTATTTGGCGAAAAAGTTCAGGCAAAAATCTCTCCTTCGATTGACAAATTGCCTGCCAATTTAAAAGCGGGCGATAAAATAAATGTGCGGATTACTTACTTCAGTAAAACAAAAATTGTAGTTGAACCGGTCCTATAATTCGTCCAGCTCCGCTTCACTTATCTGCAATTGCAGCAGCACTTTAACTTTTTATGGGGTATTCCTGTAAATTCCAACGTTCAAATAATGCTGCCAAAAAATCAGGCATAATAAATTTACTGCATTAAATAATTTTCAATTTGGCTCTGATTTATGATTTTAAATGCTATTTTTTAATTTTTATCAATAGGTTTTTCACGCCAATTTTTATTGGGGCTTTTTTATGTGCTATTTTTTTAGGCTGCGTGCCTGCAGGTAGGCATGGCCTTTTTAACCCAGATTTTGCAGTTGAAATCGTAGCTAGGGTTTCTAATACAAAACAGATAAGGGTTTCAGGTTATTTTTTGGATGAAAGAATAGTGAACTATTCTGAATTCAAAAAATGTTCTGAAAGGCTTAGCTGTGAAG
>JBBRCM010000042.1:0-24272 GCA_038204855.1 Chitinophagales bacterium | reverse complement strand
CGCTTCTTATAATTACCCGGTAATCATTGATGATATTTTTGCGAATGATACTATTACCGTCATAAATGATAAATTAAGTAATCAGCAAAAATTTAACCATACACAAAATGCCTTTACATTTAATTTCTCCGTATTGGATTTTATTTCTCCCGGCGCTGTTGAGTATTATTATATGCTGGAAGGCCTGGAAAGGGACTGGGTATTTGCAGGAAAACAACACAGCATCCGCTATTCAAAATTGCCTCCGGGGGAATATACTTTTAAAGTAAAGGCTAAAAGAGAGAACGGCGGTTTTTATCAGCAGGAAGGAAGTTTTCATTTTTATATTTTGCCGCCATTTTGGAAAACATGGTGGTTTATTTCGTTGATAGCTTTTGGTATTCTGTTACTGTTATACGTGTTTATAAAATGGCGTATAAAAAGTATTAAGGCTGTGGAGGCTGAAAAGCTGATAGTACAACAAATGAATGCCGAGCAATACAAAAACAAATTAGAACTTGAGCAAATAGTTAATTATTTTTCTTCTTCATTGATTGATAAAACAAGCGTTGATACTGTATTATGGGATGTGGCCAAAAATCTTATAGGCAGATTGGGCTTTGAAGATTGTATTATTTATTTATGGAACAATGATAAAACTAAAATGATTCAACGGGCCGGCTATGGCCCCAAAGGCTCTATAGAAGAAATTGAAAACCGGCATTTTGATGTAAGCCCCGGCCAGGGTTTGGTAGGTTATGTAATGCAAACCAGGGAGCCGGCTTTTATTCCGGATACTTCAAAAGATGCCCGTTACCGGATAGATGAAATGGAAAGGCTGAGCGAAATAACCGTTCCTATGATTTATAATGATGAACTGATTGGCGTGATTGACAGTGAGCATAATGCAAAAAATTTTTTTACACAGCAGCATATTCAGGTGTTAAGCACCATTGCCACATTGATGGCCAATAAAATTAAATCCATTGAATCGGAACAATCGCTGCTGCAAACAAAAATAGAGATGCTTGGTATTAATGAAAAACTGTCAGCCGCTAAATTAGAAACGCTGCAAAGCCAGTTGAACCCTCATTTTATTTTTAACTGCCTTAATTCAATTGACAACCTAATCCAAAACAATGAGAAAGAAAAAGCCACTTTGTATTTATCCAAATTTGCCAAACTGGTACGTTCTATTTTAGAAACATCAAAAAAAAATACGGTACCCTGCTGGAAGGATATGGAAACCATAAAGCTTTATTTAGAATTAGAAGAGTTGCGCCGTGATAAAACATTTTCTTACATTATTAATATGCCCGATGAAATATTAAATGGAGATTACAATGTGCCTCCATTGGTCATTCAGCCATTTGTAGAAAATGCGATTCAGCATGGCTTATTAAATAAAACAGGTGCTGACCGGAAGTTAGCTATTGATATTTACGTTACACAAAACCATATCCATTATACCATCCAGGACAATGGTGTAGGCAGGGCAAAAGCCGCAGCATATAAAAAACTAAATAATCCATCGCATCAATCAATAGGTATGCAGATAACCACTGACCGGATTAATCTTTTTAACCAAACCAGTAATGACTCTGTAAAGATTACAGACCTGTATGATGAACAACAGCAACCAACAGGAACAAAAGTGGAAGTGGAATTAATTAACCAATAACCATAACTTATTAATATGCTTAAAGCAATTATTATAGATGATGAAAGCAGCAGCCGCAGTGCGTTAAGGCAAAAACTTAAAAACCACTGCACAGATGTAACGGTAATTGCTGAATGTGAAAACGGAGAAGAAGCGATTAAAAGTATTGAAGAAAAAAATCCCGACATCATCTTCCTGGATGTGGAAATGCCCAGGATGAATGGCTTTACCATGCTGCAGCAATTACACAACCGCAATTTTGAATTGATATTTGTAACTGCATACGACCACTATGCCATAAAAGCCATAAAGGTCAGCGCATTGGATTACCTGGTGAAACCTGTAGAAATAGATGATTTAAAAGCGGCTGTTGAAAAGGCCGTAATAAAAAGTCTGCCCGCCTTGGCGGTAAACAAGGCTGCGGGCAATGACCGTATAGAATTATTGTTGCAAAATTTAATGAATGAAAAAAAAGAACACCAGCGTATTGCTATCCCTTCAATGGAAGGGCTGCAGTTTATTAACATAGATGATATCATTTATTTGGAGGCACAAAGTAATTATACTGTTTTCCATTTAAAGGAGAAGCAAAAACTTACTGTATCAAAAACATTAAAAGACTTTGAAGAAATATTGCCGGCTTCCATTTTCATCCGCATTCATCACGCTTATCTCATCAATAAAAATCAGGTATTAAAATACATTAGAGGCGAAGGCGGGCAGATGTTGATGAAAAATAATATTACCCTTGATATATCCCGGCGAAAAAAAGAAGAGTTTCTTAAAGCCATTGGAAATTAACCCAAAAAACATAAAGGGCTTATATTTGCAACATGGAAAAACATTTAAAAGATCTTTTCAGCAATCAAAAATACAATGCAGATAATTTCTTCCTTATTGCAGGCCCATGTGTAGTTGAGAGTGAAGAAATAGTGATGGGCATTGCCGAAAAAGTTTCTGCCATTTGTGCAAAACTCGAAATACCCTACATCTTCAAAGCTTCTTACCGCAAAGCAAACCGTACTTCTGCCAATTCATTTACTGGTATTGGAGATAGAAATGCTTTGGATTTAATAAAAAAAGTGGGCGAACGTTTCTCCATCCCCACAACAACCGATATTCATACCGCCGAAGAAGCTGCCATGGCAGCTGAATATGTTGATGTGTTACAGATACCAGCCTTTCTTTGCAGGCAGACAGACTTATTGATTGCCGCTGCAAAAACCGGCAAAATTGTTAATGTAAAAAAAGGACAATTCCTCAGTGGCCCTTCCATGAAATTTGCGGTTGAAAAAATAAATGCTGCGGGTAATGATAAAGTTGGGCTTATTGAAAGAGGAAATACTTTTGGTTATACCGATCTGGTGGTTGACTACCGCAACATTACGTGGATGAAAGAAATAAATGTACCGGTAATTATGGATTGCACGCATTCTTTACAACAGCCAAACCAGGCTGGTGGTGTTACTGGCGGCAATCCCGAATTGATTGAAACCATTGCCAAAGCTGCCATTGCAACCGGTGCCGATGGATTATTTATTGAAACACACCCCAACCCTGCTGTTGCAAAAAGTGATGGAGCAAATATGTTGAAGCTGGATTTGCTTGAAAGTTTATTGGAAAAGCTGGTTAGGATAAGAAGAAGCCTCTCCCCAACCCCTCTCCAATAGAGAGGCAACTAGTAGTTGGCAGTTTTTCAATTCAAATGATCTCACATAGATACAACTTGCAATTTATTCTTCGCAAAAATCTTCGGGATTTCCTCCCCTGTTGGGGGAGATAGAGGGGGCCGGTTTTTAAAGATACTTCAAAGGATTCCTCCTCGCATTCAAAATATACCTTTTAATATTCATCCAAAAAGCTACAAATAGGTAAATAATTACGGGAGAGCCAAATGTCATGAACGACATATAGATAAAATACTTGCGGATGGTTGATGTGGCAATGCCCATTTTTTCGCCAATGGCCGAGCATACTCCAAATACATGCCACTCAATAAAATGTTTTAACCGGTTCATACTGCTAAATTAAACACATTTTCTGCTAAAAACAAAGGGCTTTAAAAAATGCTTCTGTTTTCGTAAATTTGCAACACATAAATTAGCTGATTCAATAATTTTGGTACAAGTTGGTCATTAGACATTAGTCATTGGTCTTTTGCACATTAGCAAATCAGCACATTAGCAAATTAGCACATTAAATTATCCCCATGGCCTTCGACATTGACATGATTAAAAAGTTGTACAGCAACTTTGGCGCCCGTATTGACGCTGCCCGTAAAGCAACCGGCAAATCCCTTTCGCTTACAGAAAAAATATTGTATGCCCACCTTTGGCAAGGAGCAGCTACCACTGCTTTTGAAAGAGGAAAAGATTACGTGGAGTTTGCGCCTGATCGTGTGGCTATGCAGGATGCAACCGCACAAATGGCTTTATTGCAGTTCATGCAGGCAGGCCGCACAAAAGTTGCAGTGCCTTCTACCGTGCATTGCGACCACCTGATACAGGCAGAAGTTGGGGCTGTTGAAGATCTGTCGAAAGCAAAAACACAAAATAAAGAAGTGTACGATTTCCTGGCTTCTGTTTCAAATAAATACGGCATCGGTTTCTGGAAACCGGGCGCTGGTATCATTCACCAGGTAGTATTGGAGCAATATGCTTTCCCTGGTGGAATGATGATAGGTACGGATAGCCATACCGTAAATGCAGGCGGGTTGGGCATTATAGCTATAGGTGTTGGTGGTGCTGATGCCTGTGATGTGATGGCAGGTTTGCCTTGGGAACTTAAATTTCCAAAACTGATTGGTGTGAAATTGACCGGTAAATTAAGCGGCTGGACGGCTTCGAAAGATATTATTTTAAAAGTGGCCGGCATACTTACCGTCAAAGGTGGAACCGGTGCCATTCTTGAATATTTTGGTGATGGCGCAAAATCATTATCATGCACCGGTAAAGGAACCATTTGTAATATGGGTGCCGAAATTGGTGCAACCACTTCCATTTTTGGCTATGATGAAAAAATGGGAGAATATTTAAGAGGAACCGGCAGGTCTGAAATTGCGGATGGCGCCGATGCCATTGGTACACACCTTACCGGTGATGATGAAGTATATGCAAATCCTGAAAGTTATTTTGACCAGGTAATTGAAATTAATTTATCTGAACTGGAACCACATATCAACGGACCATTTACACCAGACCTGGCATGGCCCATTTCTAAATTTGCCGATGCGGTAAAAGTTAATGGCTGGCCCGACAAAATGGAAGTTGGATTGATCGGTTCCTGCACCAACTCATCTTATGAAGATATCACCCGTGCAGCTTCCATTGCAAAACAGGCAACCGATAATGACTTTAAAGCAAAAGCTGAATTTACCATAACGCCGGGTTCAGAGCAGGTTCGATATACCGTTGAAAGAGATGGCTACTTAGATACCTTTGAAAAAATGGGCGGCGTGGTTTTAGCCAATGCGTGTGGCCCTTGTATAGGCCAGTGGGCAAGACATTCAACCGACCCTAACCGCAAAAATTCAATTGTTACTTCATACAACAGGAACTTTTCCAAGCGTAATGATGGTAACCCCAATACCCATGCTTTTGTGGCTTCGCCGGAAATAACAACAGCTTTGGCCATTGCAGGTTCCCTCTCCTTTAACCCGCTTACAGATTATTTAACCAATGATAAAGGAGAAAAATTTAAACTGGAAGAACCACTAGGCATAGAAATGCCGGTTAAAGGTTATGCGGTTGAAGATGCAGGTTTTCAGGCACCTGCCGAAGATGGAAGCGGTGTGGAAGTAATTGTTTCTCCAACATCGGACAGGTTGCAGATACTGAAACCATTTAAAGCCTGGGAAGGCACTGATCTTAAAGGATTGAAACTTTTGATAAAGGCAAAAGGAAAATGTACTACCGATCATATTTCTATGGCTGGCCCCTGGTTAAAATTCCGTGGCCACTTAGATAATATCAGCAACAATATGCTGATTGGTGCACTCAACTTTTTCAACGAAAAAACAGACACCGTACAAAATCAACTTACCGGTGAATACGGAACTGTGCCGGGCACACAAAGAGCTTACAAGGCTGCAGGTGTGGGTTCTGTGGTAGTGGGTGACGAAAACTACGGCGAAGGTTCTTCAAGAGAACATGCGGCGATGGAACCAAGATTTTTAGGTGTACGTGCCGTGTTGGTAAAATCATTTGCCCGTATTCACGAAACCAACCTGAAAAAGCAAGGTATGCTTGGGTTAACCTTTGATGATAAAGAAGATTATAATAAAATACAGGAAAATGACAGCATTGATATCATTGGTTTAACCAGCTTCGCCCCCGGCAAACAACTGCAAATGGTATTCAACCATGCCGATGGAACTGCAGATACGATCGATGTAAATCACACCTATAATGAACAGCAAATCGAGTGGTTTAAGGCAGGTGCCGCCTTAAATATCATTCGGAGAGAATTTGAAGCGAACAATTAGCCTATTTTATGTGCCTATATAGAATCCCGCCCTTTGGGTGGGATTTTTTTTATCAGTTGTTTGAAAAATAATTTTCAATGTTTAAACATTAACTATTAACTTGCACCAAAACAAAAAATCATGGCAACAAAAACCTGGGCATTAGACCCCACACACAGCGACGTACAATTTAAGATCAAACACCTGATGATAACCAATGTTACAGGCAGTTTTGATATTTTTACCGTATGGGCACAAACCGAAGATGAAGATTTTACAAAAGCGAAAGTGAGTTTTACAGCAGATGTAAATTCTATCTCAACAAACAACGAGCAAAGAGATGCACACCTGAAGGCTCCGGATTTTTTTGATGCAGAAAAATTTCCACAAATAAAATTTGTAGCAACAAAAACTGAAAATGTTGACAGTGATGGTTCCTACGAATTGTATGGCGACCTTACCATACGTGATGTTACCAAAAATGTAAAATTATCGATTGAGTTTGGCGGCGTGGTTAAAGACATGTATGGCAATACCAAGGCTGGTTTTACCATCAATGGTAAAATAAACCGTAAAGATTTTGGTCTTACCTGGAGTGCAGTAACAGAAGCCGGTGGCGTAATGCTCAGCGATGAAGTTAAAATTGCTGCCGAAATACAATTGATAGAACAGGCGTAGAAAAACCTTTATAAATAGAAAGAAGCGAAGCCCAAGGGTTTCGCTTCTTTGTTATACACTTCATTTTTTTAATTTTCTTATTTTAAATGCTTTAATATGGTTAAAAGCAAATAACAGTATTACATTTCTAATTATAAAACTGACATAAAAAGCTTAACTATTATACTTGTAGAATGTTAATTGTAATTCTTCAATTTTATTGAATCCCTTATCAGCACTCATTAAGGGAAGGTCTAAAAAAACTGCCGTGGCGGCAGTTGCAGCATCTCCCAGCTTGATACGGTATTTTTTTCGGAGATTAATATAGATAGATTTAATTTCTTCGTTTAGTTCAATAATAGTGCAATCTTCCAGAAAATTTCTTACCTGCTGTAATTCTTTCGTTGTTATGTCAGGGTAACCAATTAATTCCAATTCAGTAATTACAGATACATATCCTTGCTTATCCTGTAAAAATTCGGCAACAGTTTTATCACCTGCCAATAAATACAAAATAATATTTGTGTCTAAAACCGTTTTACTCCCATTCATTCCGCAGCCTTTTTTGGATAATCAATGGATCTTCTTTCAGTTTTATTACACCGCAGTATTTTTTGGCATCTAATTTTTTACGGACAGGCAGGTGACTTAGCTTTTTATTAAGCTGGTCCATTTGCTTTTTTGTTGCGCCTTTTTCTAATACTAATACCATCGATTTTATGTTTACACAAATTTAGCTTTTATTTTTAAATGATAGAAGTTGAGAATCATTTTGCCTTTTTAATAGCTCCATATCTCATTTCACATCAAACCAAACCTTCTTATCATCATTCCAGTCGCCATTGTAATTGATGGTAAGTTCTTCGCCGTTCTCAATTACCCTCACCGTTTTTACCATAATGGAATCATCTTCAAAATCCATAAAATACTCGCAGTTACTTTTGTAGCTGTGGTTGTAAATGGGTATCAGTCCCAATGCCATAGCGCACTTGTTTTTTTCTTTTCCCCATTCAAAAATATAATCATGCAGCAAGGTTTTATCAAGATGTTCCCTGTCTTTATTTTCCATTACAATTACCGGCGCTATTTCTACAACGGTGTTGGCCGGTATTCGTTCACGGGTAAAAACCCCCCTACCCTTTGCGGCGGTATTGTTAACAAATAAATAAGGCTTCAGCATAACATTTGCTTAGGTATAATGGGTTAAATTGCGGCACATTTGTTCTGCAATTTAATAACAAAGCACCGATGTCGTTAGAACTGAACCAAATATCAATACAACAGCAGTTTGAAGAAGTGATCGCTTCTGAAGATAAACTGGCAATACAGGAATTTCTGAATGACCAGAACATTAGTGACGTGGCAGAATTGATCTATGAAAATGAAGACTACGAATGCCAGATCATCTCTCTCCTATCTATACACCGTGCCGCCAGCGTTTTTAAAATCATTGAATTACCCACCCAGAAAAGGATAATAAAGAATTTACCGGTTATTAAAACCACCGAGTTACTAAATGAGTTGCCAGCCGATGACCGTGTTGCTTTTCTGGAAGAATTACCCACCAGTATTGTTCGTGACCTGATAAAGACCCTTGACCCAGATGAACGCATTGTAACGCTTGACCTGCTTGGCTATCCCGAGAACAGTATGGGCAGGATAATGACGCCCGATTATGTATATGTGTATGAAGAAAACACTGTGGCCGAAGTGTTTGAAACCATCCGCAAACATGCCCGGGGCAGCGAAACCATTGATGTGCTTTATGTAATTAATGAAAAAGGCGAATTGCTGGATGACATACGGATACGGGATTTTATTTTGGCCGAGCCCACTACAAAAGTGAGCGATATGATGGATGGCCGCTTTATTGTTTTACATGTAACTGATGACCAGGAAATGGCCAGCGAAGTTTTTAAAATGAATAACCGGGTGGCTTTACCGGTTACCGATGAAAATAATATTTTACTGGGCATTGTTACCATTGATGATATACTTTGGGTGGCAGAAGAAGAGTATAGTGAGGATATACAAAAGATTGGTGGTACCGAAGCACTGGATGAACCTTACCTGGACATGCCCTTCTGGAAACTGATACGCAAGCGGGCTCCCTGGCTGATTATTTTGTTTGTGGGCGAATTATTTACCGCCAGCGCCATGAGTTTTTTTGAAGATGAAATAAAAAAAGTATTGGTGCTTAACATGCTGGTTCCACTCATCATCTCCAGTGGTGGTAATAGCGGAAGCCAGGCATCTACTTTAATTATACAGGCCATGGCAAAAGCCGAAATTACCATTGCAGACTGGTTTACTATATTAAAAAGAGAAATAAAAAGCGGTTTGGTGCTCGGCGGCATCTTAGGCCTGGTGGGCTTTTTACGCACTTATATGTGGAGTTATATTGAGCCGCATCTTTATGGCGGCCATACTTTTCTTTTAGCAATGGTTACAGGTTTTTCTGTGTTGGGTGTTGTATTATGGGGTTCATTGGCAGGCTCTATGTTACCCATATTTTTAAAGCGCATGAAACTTGATCCGGCCACTTCATCTGCCCCGTTTGTGGCAACGTTGGTTGATGTTACCGGGATAGTTATTTATTTTTCGGTGGCTTATCTTTTCCTGAAAGGAATATTATTATAACCAAATTCTTTCCATTAAAACAATTCTATTATCCTGGGATAAGTCATGGTCAGTAATTCTTTTGTAGCTTTTTCTTTGTCTATTTGTCCACCTGTTTTAAAATATCTTATCAACCCTTTTCTGTCGAGAATAAAACTTGTAGGGAAACCATTTTTAAAATTAAGCCGATAGCATTCTGCCCGGTCAATATGAAAGATCTTATATTCAATATTGTAAGTAGCAGCTACTTTTTTTATAATGCTGTCGGAATCGAAAGTAAAGCTGATAAAAAGAAAATCCGGGTTACTTTTTAGTTTGTTGAACATTTCATTAAATGCGTCCATTTCCGCAATACAGGGTGTACAGGATTCGAACCAAAAATTAATAAAAACAACTTTGTTTTTCAGATCAGCATTTGAAAAATAACCATTGTCAGATATTTTTACACTAAATTCCGGGAACTGTTTTCCCTGATATCTTACACTCTGCGATTTTAAGTATGCTTCATAGTCAAATTCCTTTTTAAGCATTGAACTGTCTTGACTGAAAGCAGTTGAAGTAAAAGCGACAGCAAGAAAAAGCATTATTTGTCTCATAATTACAAGTGTTTAAAATCTTATTCAACAGGGTATTTAAATTACTTCATTCCCGCCGAAACTCCCGACTTAGCTCCATATTTCATCTTCTTCAGCTTTGCTTTGTCTTTTTTATAGGTTATCACAAATAAATTATCAAATTCATTATCGGGTATATCGCCGTAAGGATAATCGGTTACACCAAATTTTCTGATGATTTGCCGAATGGTATTGCTGTGTGCAATAATGAGGATTGTCTTTCCAAAATCGCTATGCTGCATGATGGAATTAACTAGGTTATCGCATAAAGTGTCGGCAGCATAATGCACTGTATCTGTATTAAACTGAATACGCAAACTATCACCCGTCATTTGGGTACGTTTGTACTGACTTACGTAAATTTTTTGTATTGCTTCATTTTGCAAAGCCCTCATTAAATCGCCGGCACGTGCATTACCTGCGGGGGTTAATACAGGATCTTTGCCTGCTTCCTTTTCGGCATGGCGAACAATAAATATTTTTGTTACTCCAGTTTCCTGTTGTGCAAACTTTGTGTTTTTAAAAGTGATTGCCATTAAAAAAAACAGTAAATATTTCATGCAAATAGTTTTAATAATTCAATTTAAGTTAATAGATTGAAAATAGAGGCAGGTTTAGATTGTAAAATGCTTAATTGAGAACATTTTTGCTAAATTGCACGATAAATATTTACCCGGTCGCTTCAAAAATATTCCGGCTTCGCTCAATGCTCAATAATGATATAAAGTACAAGAGTGCGACGCCAACGAAGTTTAATAGAATTATAGCCGCCGGGCTCAAAAGAAAAAACAAAATAAATATGTGCGGAATAGTAGGTTACACTGGCCCAAAACAAGCTTACCCAATAATTATAACCGGCTTAAAGCGGCTTGAATACCGTGGATACGACAGCACCGGTGTTGCGTTGCTTAACAGTGGCTTAAAAGTTTATAAAAAGAAAGGCCGTGTTGCAGAACTGGAAGAAGCTATTCTTGGGCAAGATCTGCATGCGCATACCGGCATTGGTCATACCCGTTGGGCTACCCATGGCGAGCCAAGCGACCGGAATGCGCATCCGCATACATCCGCAAGCGGCAAGCTGGCCATGATACACAATGGCATTATTGAAAACTACGCACAACTTAAACAGGAACTCACCAACAAGGGCTATACATTTACGAGTGATACCGATACCGAGGTACTTTTAAATTTCATTGAAGATATCAGGGACAATAATAAATGCGACCTGGAAGAAGCTGTAAGAATTGCTTTGAAACGGGTTACCGGTGCTTATGTTATTTTATTGCTGGATGCCGATAGCCCGGATACTATTATTGCGGCCCGAAAAGGGAGTCCGTTGGTTATTGGCGTTGGTAAAGGCGAACATTTTTTAGGTTCCGATGCTTCACCCATGCTGGAATATACCAAGGAAGTGGTTTATGTAAATGATTATGAACTTGCCATTGTACGGCCCGATGAACTGATATTAAAAAACCTGGGCAACGAAAAAATTACACCTTTTGTTACCAAACTTGATATGGAACTGGCGGCGATTGAAAAAGGCGGCTACGATCATTTTATGCTGAAAGAAATTTTTGAGCAGCCAAGTACCATTCACGATTGTTTAAGAGGAAGACTGGATGCAGATGCAGGAACGATTACCATGAAGGGCATACAGGATAATATGGAGCATTTTAAAAATGCCCAGCGAATCATCATTGTAGCATGTGGTACCAGTTGGCATGCAGCTTTATTGGCCGAATATATTATTGAGGAGCTTTGCCGCATTCCGGTTGAGGTTGAATATGCATCTGAATTCCGGTACCGCAACCCTATTGTAAATAAAGGCGATATCATTGTTGCCATTTCGCAAAGTGGCGAAACCGCCGATACATTGGTTGCCATTCAAAGAGCCAAAGAAAACGGAGCTATTATTTTTGGTGTGGTGAATGTGGTTGGCTCGTCCATTGCCCGTATAAGCGATGGCGGTGCTTACACACATGCCGGCCCCGAAATTGGTGTTGCCTCCACTAAAGCATTTACCGGTCAACTGGCTGTATTGGTGATGATGGCTTTAAAAATTGCGAAAGAAAAAGGAACCATCAGCGATGAAAGATACAAGCACCTGTTGTTTGAACTGGATGCTGTACCTGAAAAAGTAAATGCAATTTTAAAAAGTGCCGAAGATCTTAAAACAATTGCGTTAAAATATAAAGGAGCTTCGGACGCCTTGTTTTTGGGCCGTGGTTATAATTTTCCCATTGCCTTGGAAGGTGCCTTAAAGCTTAAAGAAATTTCATACATACATGCCGAAGGTTATCCCGCTGCGGAAATGAAACATGGCCCCATTGCACTTGTAGATGAAAATTTACCGGTGGTGTTTATTGCCACCAAAGATTCTTACCACGAAAAAATTGTAAGCAATATACAGGAGATAAAAGCCCGCCGCGGAAAAGTAATTGCTGTTATTACAGAAGGCGATGAAATTATTCCGGGTATGGCGGATGATGTTTTCTATATTCCTGAGGCAGATGAAATTATTGCGCCCATCCTCAGCACCGTACCCATGCAGTTATTGAGCTATTATGTAGGTATTGCAAAGGGTGTGGATGTAGATAAGCCGCGGAATTTGGCGAAGAGTGTAACGGTGGAATAATGGATAATGGTATAATGGATAATGTCTTAAACCAGAACATTCTTTTTGTTATGCAGCATTATACTTATCTTGAAGTTAAAAATTATTTCAGCCAACTAATTTGTTAAACTGCAATGAATTGAAAAAATTATCCATTATCAATTAACTAATTATCCATTAGTTCCATGAACATCATCAAAAAATATCCGGTAAATAATCTTGGCTACAACTTTGTAGATGAAAAATATATCCCCAAAGGCAAGGATGAATATCATCTTCGTAACCTGCACAACAAAAACGGCATTGATTACCGGAAGCTGACTGCTCAGGATATTGAAGCTCTGATACGCAATCGCAATACTTCTGATGATTGGGATAAGATTTTTGTTTCAAAACACTTTAATCCTGAACTGGTTCGCAACTGTAAATTTCATGGCCTGGTACGCATTGGTAAACTGGAGCCTTTTTACCTCGAATTTCACAACCTGCGTATGCCGGTTGGTTTATACAACAGTACCATTATCAGCAGCGATATTGGCAACAATGCTTGCATTGATAACGTAAACTACCTCAGTCATTACATTATTGGTAATGAAGTGATGATTGCCAATGTAAATGAACTGGCCACCACCGATTATGCCAAATTTGGCAATGGCATTCTAAAAGATGGCGAAGATGAAAAAGTAAGAACGTGGATGGAATTGTGCAACGAGGCTGGTGGCCGCAGTGTGATTCCTTTCAACGGCATGCTGGCCGGTGATGCCTGGTTGTGGAGCAAATACCGGGAAGATGACGCTTTGCTGGATAAGTTTAAAGAATTTACCGAAAAGCGTTTTGATAAGCAACGTGGTTATTATGGAAAGGTTGGAGACAGGACTGTTATAAAAAATTGTAAAATTATTAAAGATGTTTGGGTAGGTACTGATGCATATTTTAAAGGCGCCAATAAATTAAAGAACCTTACAGTAAACAGCGATGAAAACCGCACATCACAAATTGGCGAAGGTTGCGAACTGGTAAATGGCGTAGTAGGTTACGGTTGCAGAATATTTTATGGCGTAAAAGCGGTACGGTTTGTAATGTCTTCACATTCGCAGTTAAAATATGGCGCCAGGCTTATTAATTCTTTCCTCGGCAACAACTCAACTATTTCCTGTTGCGAGGTTTTAAATTCACTCATCTTTCCGTCACACGAACAGCATCATAACAATTCATTTTTATGTGCTGCGCTGATAATGGGGCAAAGCAATATTGCGGCAGGTGCCACCATTGGCAGTAATCACAACAGCCGGGCGGCAGATGGTGAAATGATTGCCGGGCGTGGCTTTTGGCCGGGGCTTTGCGTAAGTTTAAAACACAATTCAAAATTTGCGTCTTTCACTATTCTTGCCAAAGGCGATTTTCCGGCTGAACTGAATGTTCAAATACCTTTTTGCCTGGTGAGCAACGATGTTGCCAATGACAAACTGGTGGTAATACCCGGTTATTGGTTTATGTACAACATGTATGCACTTGCACGCAATGAAGGAAAGTATATTGCCCGTGACCGGCGAACAGAAAAGATTCAGCACATTGAATATAGCTATCTGGCACCCGACACCATTAATGAAATGTTTGATTCACTGAAAATGCTCGAACAGTTAAAGACCGATGCAGACGGCACCGCAATCATATCCGGTTGGGAAAATTCGAAACGTAAAACAGAACTATGTAAAGTTCCACAGGCCATTTTAATTTTTAAAGAACTCATCCGCTATTATGGCGTAATGGAAATTTTACAGCATATCACCAATAATAAATTGGCTGATTTTACTGCACTCAAAAAAACGCTTTCGGCCAAAGTGCAGCGCAGCCAATGGCTGAATGTTGGTGGTCAACTTATACAAAAAGCTGAAATAGAAAATGTAAAGCGCAATATTAAATCGGGTAAGATAAAGAACTGGGTTGAACTGCATAATTTTTACAGGCAGCAGGGTACTGCTTATACTGCCGACAAATTTAGCCATGCCTACACGTCCCTACTGGAAATACTGAATATTACACCACGTCAGTTTACGCCTGCCCTGCTTAAACAATTGTTACAACAGGCACTGGATACCAAAGAGTGGATGTGTAAGGGTATTTTTGATTCACGTGCAAAAGATTACAGCAACCCTTTTCGTAAAATGGTTTACGATACCAATGAAGAAATGAATCGGGTAATGGGACGGCTGGAAGATAATAGTTTTATTCAGCAGGAACTTGGGGAGCTGGATGGAATGAAGAAGCTCGTGAAGGCTGTACTCAGAAAAATAAAATAAACGCAAACCGTTAATATTTTACGAAGACATTTTTGCGAAAGGCTGTCTTCTTCATTAAAACATATCTTTGCCCATCAAATTTTAGATGTGAAAAAACTTATTTTCCTTTTCTTTTTTACCGGCATCATTTCTTCGGCCGAAAGCCAGACTGTTGCCCAAATAAAAAAGATATTGGATACAACACAAAACCCGATTGGGTTTGTAAAATACGTACTCAAGAAAAAATATTTTATAGATACGGTTACCGTAGTAAGCACACAACAGTTTATGGGTAAAGCCGATAGCCTGGCTTACCATGGCAAAGTTGGTAAAACTTACGGCCCTTTTAAAAAAGAAAATATTCTGGTGAAAATATTGGTAAAAGCTCCCAATACATTTTATCACATCAAACATATTTTGCTGGACACTACCGTATTTGATAAAAATTTTGCCGAAACAAAGGCCGATGAAATTATAGGCAAAATAAATTCGGGTGCAAGTACGTTTGCTGCGCAGGCCAGTATTTACAGTGCCGATACAGAATCTTCTCCTAAAGGTGGCGACCTGGGTTGGTTTATTAAGGGGGTAATGTTACCACAATTGGATAAGGAAATGGTAAAACATAAAAAAGGCGATATGTTTAAAGTATGGTCAACATCGGGCCTGCATATTGTAACCGTTGCCGATAACCCAAAAGAAGATACCGGTTATGCTTTGTTGCTGAGGGTTATTTTATAAAATATTCAAGTGCCAGTTCATATCCCTTCAATCCCAAACCACTGATCACCCCTTTGGCTTTGCCGGAAACATGAGACAGTTTTCTGAAATCTTCTCTTCCAAAAATATTACTTATATGCACTTCAATAACAGGAGTGGTAATAGCAGCAATGGCATCGCCCAGTGCAACTGAAGTATGTGTGTAGCCACCGGGATTTAAAATTATCCCATCATAACTAAATCCCAATTGCTGAATTTCATTGATCAACTCTCCTTCTACATTAGTTTGAAAATAAGAAATTTCAATGTTGGCATACTTACTTTGAAGTGCTTGTAGATAGTGATCGAAAGATTCTCCTCCATAAATATCTACTTCACGTTTGCCAAGCAGGTTTAAGTTAGGTCCGTTGATGATTGCGATTTTCATTGCACTAATTTAAGACACTAATTAGACGAATTACACTAATTACACGAATTATTTTGCAGTCAGCTTAAAGCAAATTCGTGTAATTCGCTTAATTCGTGTTTATTAAATTTATAAACTCATCAAACAAATACCTGCTATCGTGCGGGCCAGGTGTGGCTTCGGGATGATACTGCACAGAGAACGCTTTTTTATCTTTTATGCGGATGCCCTCAATACTGTCGTCGTTTAAATTAATATGGGTAATTTCCACATTGGTATTTGCCCTTACCGCTTCTGGGTCAACTCCAAAACCGTGGTTCTGCGTGGTAATTTCTGATTTGCCGCTGATGATATTTTTTACCGGGTGGTTTAATCCGCGATGGCCATGATGCATTTTAAAAGTTGGAATATCGTTGGCCAGTGCCAGTAACTGGTGACCCAGGCAAATACCGAACAAAGGTTTATCAGCAGCTAATATGTGCTTAAGAGTTTTAATGGCATAACGCATTGGTGCAGGGTCCCCAGGGCCATTGCTGATAAAATAACCATGCGGTCTAAACTGTTCCATTTTTTCAAAACTTGCTTTTGCGTTATGCACTTTTACATAAGCGCCTCTTTCTACGAGGCAGGTCAATGTATTTTTCTTGATACCGAAATCAAGCACTGCAATTCGCAGGTCACTTTTCTCGTCTCCTAAAAAATAAGATTCTTTTGTACTAACCGCTGATGCCAGTTCCAGTCCGTACATTGAAGGCACTTCACTCAATAATTTTTGCAGTTCCGTAACATCTGTAATATCTGAAGATATAATGCAGTTCATCGCCCCCTGTGTACGTATATGAGCAACCAATGCCCGTGTATCAATACCATCAATGGCAACAACACCCTGTGCTTCAAAATAATCCTGCAGCGATGCATCAGCCATAAAACGGCTGTATTTATCTTCCAGGTTTCGACCAATAACAGCTTTTACTTTCACACTGTCACTTTCCACATCTGCAGCTTTTACGCCATAGTTGCCTATATGCACATTGTTCATGATCAAAACCTGTCCGTAATAACTGGGATCGGTAAAAACTTCCTGGTAGCCTGTCATACCGGTATTAAAACATATTTCGCCTGTAGCTGTACCAATCTTACCAAAAGCGGTGCCGTTAAAAATAGTTCCATCGGCTAAAATTAAAATGGCTGAAGTTGTTTGGGAAAGAGACATTAATTATAAAGGTTTTGCAAAGAAAGTAATTCTGTTGCTAAATGAACAAATAAAATTTTTCACATACTATGCGTTTAACACTTTTAAAGGCTTGACGTTAAAAAAGCTCCGTTAACTTAACGAAGCTTTGATTTTGAATTACTACTCAAATTTAATTTACTCTAAATCCATAATAGCCATAGCCATCATTATCTGTAGCTTGGGCACTCGCTAAAAAGTCATTAATATTTGTACCATAAAATTTATTATAATAATATGCAAGCATATTCCAGTGCTTATTCGGAACATCATAATTAACAATTAAATTGGCGTTGTAGCTATTATTAGCTCTTAAGTGTCCGGGCTGTGGAGTAATAGATACATAATATACCCCTTTTGTTGGCGGAACAATATTTAATACAGAAGTAAAAGGAGTGGTCGTTGTATTATAAACTCCTCCTCCATTAATATACCCAATTGTTGCAAAATTATATGCTGTGTTTCCCCAAAAAAGAGTTGAAGAGCGTGTTGCAGTATCCAAGCGGTAAAACCTCATATCATACCATGCTTCTTGTAAACTACTTAAATTAACATTATTAAAATTCCCATAAGAGTCGATGGCTTGTAATACATTAGGCAGCACTAATTTAATTTTAATAGTATCACCCAAATGAATTATTTCGTTCGTATCGCTTATTACTGCTTTTAGCTTTACCGTATCTGCAAGTACAAAATCATCTTTTTTACATGTTGAACCAGTAAATATTAAAAAACATAACAGTGATGCTATTATTGTGCTTGAGGTTTTCATTATGCAATATTTGTTTATTAAATTTTTTAAAAGCATGCCACATTTTCATATTGCCAAAATAATTGCTGCGTAATAAAATATGGAAATCTTGTGTTGTATGTGCCTTGAAAAAATTGAAAATATGCACAGATGCTATCTGTGTAGGGATTAAATACATCGTACATTTCCTGAATGCTTGCACCACCAACCTGATCCCAAATATCTTCAGCCGTTACTAAATTTACATTATCCATCAAATCATAATACAATCCACATGGTATCCATCTATTCACAAACCAATCTTCTCTTTCTTGGTTGAAAGGAGTAAATTGTATATTGTTATTACCAAACATGCTGCTTCTTTTCCAGCCAGCCGTTCCATACCTAATTCGTGCATGTTCAGTGCCCATAAACTCAGCCCAGCTTTCGCTTACTTGCACCATGCCCCAGTCTTTATAGCCGGGATCGCCATAACCGGTTTTGCCACCATGCAAAGTTGCCACCATCATCCGAACATAATAATTTTCACCAACCTGGTGATAAAAAGATGCATGGCCAAGCTCATGAAAAAGCGTTTGGGCTATGCGGGAACTATAAAACTGTGGCTCTGTATTTGCTCCTACTTTAACTGTCATATCAGGCATTATACCAGTCATTGCATTAAAAAGGTTGGGATAAGTATTGGGTATGTTCACACCTTCACCCATAATAGTATTTAGTATAAATTCAAGTGTTAAAGTGCCATAATTTAAGTGCCCTAATAAAGGAGTACTTGCATTGCCTAAATCAGTACCTCCCCAATGGGCATAACATATCATACCGAGCGGTGGATTGTTTATACCCTCATTATTATTATAATCTTCATTAAAGGCATAGTTGTTTAATATTTGAGCCCACAAGCGGTTTTGTTTGTGTGCAGTAAGATCAATATTAATGTCGTTTCGCATTTGGCAACTACTTCTCCAGCCAATAATATCTACCGGACCTACCACAAGAGCCTGAATTAATGCCGTGATAGCCCAACCTCCATGCGTATCAAATGGTTTTACATTTACACGCTGATTTTTAGCCATTGTACCCATTATAGTCCCTAAGCTGAAACGCCACGGTAATTGATAGTAACCATTATCATCTGTAAAACTATTTATCGGGATACCAAATACCAAAGCCCAAACTCCTATTCTTCTTACAGGTACAAGTCCACCTAACTCATTATCTTGATAACGCACAAAGCCGTGTGGTCTTTTTAAAAGGCAAATTCCAAGTATGTTTATTTGTTGTTCGCTATAACCTGCTTCCCTAAATGATTGAAACAGTAATGCAGTATCTTCTTCAGGCACTAAAGTAAGTGTGTCTAAAAATTGTGTTTGAATTGTTTCTGTAAGAGAGGAAAGGGTTTGCAAAATGGGATTTCCCATATTAATAACTCCATATACATTGCCATCATTTAATTGTTCAGCCTTTGCTTCATCTAACGCAAAACTATCATTGTAAAGTGCCGCATTTGCAAACGGAAAACTTAATAGTTTTACAGTAGTATCGTCATCTAAAATTTTAACCAGAGTACCTGGTACACTGGCAGGATTAAATTTAAAATAAACGAACTGCGGTTGGTTATCTAAACTTGAAGATGCATTATCTTTTTTATAAGATGAATTGGCTGCTAATGTAGCTTTCGCTTTTTCTACATTGCGTAGTGAAAGCGGATTAACTGTATTTGGTAATAAAATTTTTGATTTTGCTCCCGAAACTGTGGTAGCAGGATCCGGCAAGGCTTCTAAATCTTTTTTGCAGCTTGTAAATACTAAGGCAGATGAGGTTGTAAGTACAAACATAACAAGTTGTAATTTGGCAAGCCAATTAAATTTGTTGTGTTGTTGTGTTGTTGTGTTGTTGTATTGTTGTGTTGTTGTGTTGTTGTGGTTGTGTTGTTGTGCTGTTGTGCGGTTGTGCTGTTGTTGCCTTGTTTAGGGGATTGAGGTACATAATTTTTAGTTTTACAGATTAAAAAAGAGGATATCATATTACTATGACATATCAAATGTATCTTTAAAAATTATTGTAAGCCAAATATATTTTGTTAATACAGATTTTATTTATCCACATATTTCAGTATCGCCATAAAAAAGCTCCGATAAAAATATCGGAGCCTTATATAAATTGTTAGTTTCAATTGATAGTGAGCGAAGTCGAACTATGCTTTTTCTTCAGTTGCTGTATCGGTTGTTTCTTCAGCAGCAGTTTCAGTTGTTGCCTCTGCATCAGCAGCTTTCTTCTTAGCTCCACCAGCACGACGTGTTTTCTTAGCTGGTTCAGCAGCAGTTGTTACACCTTTACCGTAGATCTCGTTAAAATCAACCAGTTCAATCATTGCTATTTCAGCATTATCTCCGGTTCTTGCACCTAACTTAATAATACGTGTGTAACCACCCGGGCGGGCAGCAACTTTTGGAGCAACTACAGTAAACAATTCTTTAACTGCAGCTTTATCATTCAGGTAAGCAAACACAATACGGTGATTGTGCATGATCGCTTCTTTACTTGCTGTGTTTTTTGTTTTAGTGATCAATGGCTCAATGTAAACACGTAAAGCTTTTGCTTTAGCCAATGTTGTAGTGATCCTTTTGTAAGTGATCAACTGGCAGCCTAAGTTCATTAACAGGGCTCTTCTGTGAGAAGCCGTTCTGCTTAAATGATTTCCTTTTTTTCCGTGACGCATGACATTTTAGTTTTTGATTTCGCTTACACCGTGTCAGGAATTGTAAGCTACTTATGATATAAATGTGCTGATGTGCTGATTTGCTAATGTGCTAATTTCTTCAATTCAAAAGAGTATTAACATTCCGAAGGCTCCATTAGCAGATTAGCACATTAGCTAATTAGCCAATTATTACTCATCATCTAATTTCAACTTGCTCAAATCCATTCCAAAGCTCAATCCTCTTTCATGCAACACCTGTTCAATTTCACTTAAAGATTTCTGACCAAAGTTTCTGAATTTCATCAGGTCTTCCTGCTCGTACTGTACCAGTTCACTTAAAGAATTTATCTTGGCAGCTTTTAAGCAATTGAACGCACGTACAGACAGATCCAGATCTTCCAATGGTGTCTTCAACACTTTACGTAATTGCAAAGTCTGTTCATCAACCAGGTCTTCTTTCTTATCTTCTTTGGTATCAAAAGTAATATTCTCATCAGTGATGATCATCAGGTGCTGTATCAAAATACGGCTGGCCTGCTTCACAGCATCTTCCGGATGAATGGTACCATCGGTAACCACTTCCATTATCAGTTTTTCAAAATCGGTACGTTGCTCCACACGGGTATTTTCTATAGAATACTTTACATTCTTTATTGGTGTGTAAATAGCATCTACGGCAATATATCCAAAATGAGAGTTCTTTTCTTTGTTCTCTTCTGCAGGTACATAACCACGTCCTTTACCAATCGTGATCTCAATATCCAGTTTAGCACTGCTATCCATTGTACAGATAAGCAATTCAGGATTCATGATCTCAAATGTAGGAGAAGCTTCACCGATCATACCGGCAGTAAACTCAGTCTTATTTTTGATGGAAAGCGTTACTTTCTCAACACTAACTTCATGCTCAACTTTCTTCTTAATACGAACCTGCTTCAGGTTTAAAATTATTTCGGTAACGTCTTCAGTAATGCCCTTTAAAGTGGCAAACTCATGATCGGCACCGACTATATTAATACCGATGATAGCATAACCCTCCAAAGAGTTCAGTAACACCCTGCGAAGTGAGTTACCGATAGTTACACCATAACCTGGTTCAAGCGGACGGAATTCGAAGATGGCTTCAAACTCGGTTGCTTTCTGAAGAACGATTTTATCTGGCTTAACAAAATTTAAAATTCCCATTTGTATTTTGTTGTTTTATTGTTTAAAATTTTTTTTGTACCAAACCGAAGTAATTTTATTCAGCTTCATTGGCGTCGCACTCTTGTACTTTTTCAGCATAACTCAACTCCCATTTTACTCTTTCAAAGTCCTCCCTTTGGGGGAGGATTTAGGAGGGGCCTTACTTAGAGTACAATTCCACGATCAGTTGCTCCTTAATATTTTCAGGAACACTTTCTCTTTCAGGATAAGTAATAAAAGTCCCCTGCGATGCAGTTTCGCTCCACTCTAACCAGTTAAACTTGGCATTTTTGCCACGTAAATTACCGGTAATAGAAGCGTTAGCAGCACTTTTATTCTTTAAACCAATAACATCTCCGGCAACACAGCTGTAAGAAGGTATGTTAAGTACTTCACCATTAACGGTGATGTGCTTATGAGATACCAACTGGCGTGCAGCCTGGCGGCTTGGTGCAATACCTAAACGGAAAACAGTATTATCCAAACGGGCTTCTAATAATTTAATCAGATTTTCACCGGTAACACCTTTACGGCGTGCAGCTTCATCAAACGTTTTACGGAATTGCTTTTCAAGCAAACCATACGTGTACTTTGCTTTTTGCTTTTCTCTTAATTGCAAAGCATATTCACCTAAAGTTTTACGCTTGCGGTTAGCACCATGCATACCCGGCGGGTTGCTGTTCTTGGTTAACCATTTTCCATTACCTGTAATGGGTTCTCCAAATATCCTGGAGATTTTTGTTTTGGGGCCTGTGTACCGTGCCATAATTAATATAGTGGTCTTTTAGTGACGATGCATCATTATAAAAACCTTTTAAAATGAATAATGCACCCTGTTATTAATGGATAATTGTTTAATGGATAACGGATAATTTTTCATTCTTAATTATCCATTATTTCATTATCAATTATTATACTCTTCTTTTCTTTGGAGGACGACAACCATTATGTGGTAACGGTGTAACGTCTTTAATCATATTGATCTCAATGCCATTTTGAGATAAAGAACGGATAGCTCCTTCACGGCCGCTTCCTGGTCCTTTTACAAATACATCAACTCTTTTTAAACCTGCATCCAAAGCGGTTTTAGCTGCATCTGCTGCGGCCATCTGGGCTGCATAAGGTGTGTTCTTCTTAGAACCTCTGAAACCCATTTTACCTGCACTGCTCCAGCTGATTACCTGGCCCTGCTTATTGGTTAAACTGATAATGATGTTGTTGAAACTTGCAGTAATGTGTGCATCTCCGTAGCTGTCAACTTTTACTACTCTTTTTTTAGCGGCTGCTTTTGCGCCTTGTGCTTTTGCCATAATTAAATAAAAATAGGTAATCTTTTAAAAAATATATCCTGATTTTCACCAAGACTGAACCAATCCTCCTGCCGACTTCGGGGCTATCTGGTATTGTTTCAAATTATTGAAGTCATATTAAAAGCCAACAGCTAATAGCAGTTAGCCATTAGCTGATTACTTAGTTACTTTCTTCTTACCTGCAACTGTCTTACGTTTTCCTTTACGTTGACGGCTGTTGGTACGTGTACGCTGTCCACGAACCGGTAAACCTTTACGGTGGCGTAAACCACGGTAGCAAGCGATATCCAGCAAACGCTTAATGTTCATCTGGGTTTCGCTACGTAAAGCACCTTCGGTTTTAAACTCGTTATTAATCACGTTACGGATGGCGGTTTGCTCATCATCGTTCCACTGATTCACTTTTTTGTTATGATCAATGCTACCTGCCTTGTCTAATATATAACGGGCAGTAGAAAGGCCAATTCCGTAAATGTAAGTAAGGCCAATTTCGCCTCTTTTGTTTTTTGGTAAATCTATACCGGCAATACGAGCCATAGTTTTGTTTTAGATTTTTGATTTGCGATTTTAGATTAATTGCCAATTGGCAATTTTTTTATCCTTGCTTTTGCTTAAAGCGTGGATTTTTTTTGTTAATCACATACAGCCTGCCTTTTCTTCTAACGATCTTGCAATCTGTACTGCGCTTTTTAATTGATGCCCTTACTTTCATAAACTTGTTTTTTTCTTATCGTGAATCATGCATTGTGAATCGTGAAATGAAGCGGTTTCCCACTCACGCCTGCCGACTCATCGCTGACGTTTTTATTTATACCTGAAAATAATCCTGCCCCTCGTTAAATCGTATGGACTCATTTCGACACCAACTTTATCACCTGGTAAAATACGGATATAGTGCATCCTCATTTTACCGGAAATTGTGGCTAAAATCTCATGATCGTTCTCTAATTTAACCTTAAACATAGCATTGCTCAACGCTTCAATTATTACTCCATCTTGTTTAATAAGTGCCTGTTTAGCCATAATTTTTGGAGCGCAAAGATAGGAGTTATTATTTAATTAACAGCAAAAAACAGATTGAATTACC
>JBBRCM010000041.1:0-24518 GCA_038204855.1 Chitinophagales bacterium | reverse complement strand
TACATCCGCACTTCATATAATCTCGAACTCATATCGCCAATAAAAACAAACTGGTACCAGCTTCCCTCGGTTAAAGGAACAATAACAGGCATCTCATATTCACTAACCATTTGCATACTTGCTTCCTTAACCACCATAAAGCCCTGCTTTGCCAGTAAAAGTTTCATGCTATCGGCCTGCTGTAAAATTGTGGGAGACATGCAGGGTTGTTGACGTATAACATCCTGCGCTGCAGTATTTAAACTGATAAGAAGTAATCCAATAAATACTGACAGGCGTAAAAGGTTTTTCATAAACTTAAATAGTCAAAAAGGATAATGGATACTTGAATAATAATGCTTATAAAATGAAGTTGCTGTAAACCGACCACTTACGATAACTTCTTTACTAAATGATAACGATGTATGAAACCAATTATTGTACCAACTTTAATAATTAAAAGATTTTAAATGTTAGGGGCAATTTTTATTGAATTTTATGGTAATAATGTACATCAGCCTGCTGTGTACAGGTAATTACCAGGTCGTTTATACATACATGATCGGGTAAATTTACGCAGTAAAAAACCGTATCGGCAATATCCTGGCCTGTTAACGGAGTCAGTCCGGTATAAGCTGCCTTGGCAGTTTCCTCCTGCCCTTTAAAACGAACCAGCGAAAATTCGGTTTCAACTGCACCGGGATGTATGCCTGTAACTTTAATATTATTTTTCAACAGGTCAATACGCATGGCTTTTGTTATAGCATCTACGGCAAATTTGCTGGCGCAATAAACATTGCCTTTTTCATACACTTCCTTACCTGCAATTGATCCTATGTTTACAATATGTCCTTTTTGCTGCGGCAGCATATACGGCAAAACTGCTTTGGATACATACAGCAAGCCATGCACATTGCTGTTCAGCATCGTTTCCCAATCATTCATATCAGCATCTTCAAAACTATCCCTGCCCAAAGCAAGGCCTGCATTATTAATAAGTACATCTATTTTTTGCCAGCCAACCGGCAGGGATGTAAAAGCAGCATTCACTGCCTGGCGGTCCTGCACATCAAAACATAAGGTGAGCACATTAATCCCATATTCTTTTTCCAGTTGCAATTTTAATTCAACTAATCTTTCATTGCGGCGCCCGGTTATTATTACATCATTTTGGGCAGCGGCAAATTTAACAGCGCATGCCCGGCCAATACCCGATGTTGCACCGGTAATTAAAACAATTTTTTTCATAGATGCAATTTACTGATGAAAGGCAAATAAAAAACAGACTGCTTTTAATAGAGACTGCTTTTTCAAAAGATATACTTCCTGCTGTCGACAAAGCAACTGTCGCATTGCAGGAAGACAATATTAATAGAGTTCTTAATGCAGTTTAAATGCCTGAATAATCCAGAATCATGTGTGGCGGGTTCTTCTTTTATTTTAAATGCATTAAATTGCAGTTACAAAAAAATCTGAAACATGAAATTAAAATTATATGGCGTTGCTTCTTTGATGGCGCTTATTGGCCTGGCTTCCTGCGCCGGAGACGATAACAAAGAGTATGTTGACAAATCAATTATGCCAACTGCCGAAGAAAAAGCGGCAGCGGAGCAAAAAGCTGCAGCCAATGCCACCACTGTACCAGCTAACACAGCAATGCCTGTAAACATGCCGACAAATATGCAGCCTCAACAGGCTAGCCCGGTAACAGTTTCGGGAGGTCAGCCTGTAATGGTTAACCCGCAAGGTCAGCAAAATAATGTGGTAATGACACCTGTTCAAACACCCGTACAGCCAACAGCACCAGGCATGAACCCGCCACACGGGCAACCCAATCACCGTTGCAATATTGCTGTGGGTGCGCCTTTAAACAGTAAGCCTGCCCCGGCAACTACAACCGGTACTACAGTTACCGCACAATCGCTGGTTACCATGACAGAAGTTCCCAACAAAGTAAAAACAGCACCCGGTATGAATCCTCCACATGGCGAACCAAACCACCGCTGCGATATTGCCGTGGGCGCACCATTAAACAGCAAACCTGCGCCGGCAACAGTAGCAACTACCAATGCGCCGGCAGCAGTTGCACCACCCCCATTGCTAGCTCCGGCCAAAACAGACAGCACAAAAAATAAATGAAATACTTTGTATAAAACGAAGCCCCCGGTTCAAAACCGGGGGCTTTTTCACTCATAACCAAACACAAACATCATTCGGCTCCGCTCAGGATTAAGCAGTAATATTATTTTAGTCAGGCTTTTTACCCTCCAGAAAACTGTTAAGTGTACTTATTTCTGCCTGGTTGTTCTCATCTGTTTTTACAGTATAGTTGCTGTAAAAACTTTCAACATCGGCAATAGAATTGTGTAATTCCATATTGCGGCGAAGGTAAGCAGGCACCGTTTCAAACTCATTATTAGGGTCGGCTGCGTTAATGTTGAACGACAGGTTACGCAGTTTTGCAATCCGATCCATAGCCCTGCGCCGAAGATCCTCTGTTTCGTCCTGCATGGCAGGCTCCTCAACATCGGAAATCATGATGGGCTGAGCTGGTTGTACATGTTGCTCGTCCTCCGCCGCTTGATGGGATTTAACTACCAACTGCATTTCAATTACAGGTTCGTCTTCCTGTTTATTTTCCTGCGCCGGTAGTAGCTCATCAGTCGAATTGGATTCTGGTTTTGGCTTCTCCTCCACGTAAATTTGTGCAGGTTTAGCCAGATACCCTCCAGACGAAGGAGGGGTGCTAGCATCTTTATTAATTACAGTTATTTCTTGTTGAACTTTTGCTGGTTTATCAATTGGAGGAGGACTTTGCGGAATATCAAATTCAATTACAGGAACCTGATCCGTAGCCGAAGATATTTCAAAAAACACAGGAGATCCATCCAACTTATCCCCAGTATTTCTACTTGGTAAATTCACCACTGGCGGCTCATCAGATGACTCTGTTAAAACAGGCATCAGCATATCTACTTCTGCCTGTAATGCAGGCTGCTCCGTAATTTCAGCAATGGCAGCTTGCTCATCTTCAGCAGTGAGCGAAGTCGAACTGTCTTCAAACTGCAACACCGGTTGTTGTACTATCTTTTTTGTTTCTTTAACCGGCATCTCCAAAGTCATTACAATTTTTTCATCTTTTTGCTCAGTTACCGTTTCTGTTTTTTTCTGAAAAGGGTCTTTATGATCAAATCCGGTTGCAATTAATGTAATACCAATCTTTCCACCCAAACTATTATCGTAACCCAAACCTAAAATAACGTCTGTTCCTTCACCAGCCTGGCTTATTAAATAGTTTTGAATGATTTCCACTTCATCCATCGTAAACTCGTGTTCTCCTTCAGATGAATTGATATTGATCAATATCCATTTAGCACCACTGATATCATTATCGTTCAGCAATGGTGAATTGATGGCATTTTCAATTGCCAGTTGCGCCCTGTTTTCCCCTTCTTCTGCGGCACTTCCTAAAATAGCAACACCTCCATTGATCATTACAGTGCATACATCCGCAAAATCCACGTTTATCTGACCAGTGCTATTGATTACATCGGTTATACATTTTGCAGCAGTCGCCAATACATTATCAGCTTTTGCAAATGCTTCTTTCATTTTTAAATTACCAAACTGGTGGCGCAGTTTATCATTGCTTATCACCAGCAAAGTATCAACATGATTTTTCAGCAACATCACGCCTTCCTCTGCCTGCGCAATTCTTTTTTTGCCTTCATATGCAAAAGGTGTGGTAACAATACCAACGGTAAGTATGCCGAGGTCTTTACAAATTTTTGCAAGAATAGGGGCGCCACCAGTACCTGTACCACCACCCATACCGGCGGTAATAAATGCCATTTTGGTATTCACTTCCAGTATGCGTTTTATTTCTTCCAGGCTTTCTTCGGTAGCCTGGCGGCCAATTTCGGGGTTGGCACCTGCACCAAGGCCCTGTGTTAAATGCGGCCCCAGTTGAATTTTATTGGGCACTTTGCTTTGTGCAATGGCCTGTGCATCTGTATTGCAGATGATAAAATTCACACCTTCAATATTTTGCGAAAACATGTGGTTTACCGCATTGCTTCCGCCGCCACCCACACCAATTACCTTGATGATGGAGGATTGATCTTTAGGCAAATCAAAATGTATCATAGTTTTTTTTTAGTAGCCTCCTAAATCCCCAAGGGGGAGTTTGAAGAGCCGTTTAGAATTTGTACAATAATTATTTTTCAATTAGTAAGAAAGAAAAATTTTACTGTACGTTAGTTAATGGGTTATTTAAGAACTTTGTTTTTGTTTTTTGTTATCAGCATTTATCCTTTATTCAACTTCATTGGCACTCTTGTACATTTGTTTCTTTATTCATCTGACCTCACCCCAACCCCTCTCCAAAGGAGAGGGAACTGCAAGTTGGCAGTTTTTAAATTCTGTGTTTACTTTTGATAAGTACATTCTTTTATCTACTTCATAATCATTTCCCCTTTCACGAGGCGAAGGGGGTTATAGTTTCGCATCCTCCTCTTCTTTAAACAGATCAATCAAACCATTCTTAAATCCATCCATAAAATTCTTAAGCGATTTGCGTTGCTTAACTTTTACAGGGCCTGCAACTTCATCAACAACATCCAAAGTTTCATCAACCGGTTGCCGCTGTAAAGAGCCTGGTATTTCTACCCTTCTAAACTGCTCTTCAAATTGTTTATTCTTATTCTCATAATCATTGTAGCCTTTCAATATTAAACCAATACAGGTGCTGTACATAGGCTTGGCCAGTTCGTCAATATGGCCTCCTGCCAAATGCTCATTAGGATAACCGATCCTTGCATTTAAACCGGTAACATATTCTGTTAACTGAATTAAATGTTTAAGCTGAGAACCACCACCGGTAAGTATTACACCGCCATTCAGCAATCTCGTATCCAGACCAACCTGCTTTAAATGATAGGTTACAAAATCCATGATCTCACTCATGCGTGCCTGAATGATGCTGGCAAGATTCTTAACAGAAATTTCTTTGGGTGCCATACCACGTAAACCCGGAATGGTAATAAACGCATTGGCTTTTGCCTCATCACTTAATGCGCTGCCAAACTGAATTTTCATTTGCTCGGCCTGTGTTTTTAAAACACCCAAACCGTTTTTAATATCGTTGGTAATATTTTCGCCACCGAAAGGACTTACTGCAGTATGTTTTAAAATTCCTTCATAAAAAACAGCAAGATCTGTTGTGCCACCACCAATGTCCACAATGGCAACACCAGCTTCCAGGTCCTGATCGCACATTACTGCGGCTGCAGATGCCAATGGTTGCAACACCAGGTCTTTTGTTATCAGCCCTGCTTTATCAACACTGCGGTTAATATTTCTTATCGCGTTTTTATCGCCAGTGATGATATGAAAATTAGCCCCCACTTTTACACCACTGTAACCAATGGGGTTTGGAATGTTCTGAAAATTATCCACCGTAAATTCCTGCGGAATAACATCAATGATCTGATCACCAGCGGGAATATAAGTTCTGTATTGATCGGCAATCAACCGGTCAATTTCTTCCTGCCTTATTTCTTCTTCAATACTCTGTCGCACAATATCGCCACGGGTCTGCAAACTTTTTATATGATGACCCGCAATACCAACATACACTTCTCCTATCTCCAGGTTGGGGTTGCTGTCGTAGCAGTTTTTTAAAGCCATTTCAATAGCCTTAATTGTTTGATCGATGTTCAACACCATACCGTGTTGTACACCATTACTGTTTGCACGGCCAAAGCCAAGTATTTCCAGCTTGCCGTACTCATTTTTACGTCCGGCTATGGCAGCAATTTTGGTTGTGCCGATATCGAGACCTACGATGATGGGTTGTTCCTGATTCATAAAGATTATGTTTTGTGTTGTGTTTGTGTTGATTATTTATATGATTATTAGTACTCGTTTTTATTTTGCATTACTGCTTTTGGTTTTGTTACCGGCTTCTTTATTACAGCCGGTTTTTGCACTGGTTTTGTAATTGGTTTTATCACATGCTTCACTGGTACTGGCTTTTCATTGTTTGTGATAGGCGTTTTAGTCGGCATCATCATCGCATTCGTAGTTTCAGCAACGCCACCCGTTTCATAATTATCATCCCTTTGAATTGATTGCTGTATCATAGTACTGTCACCCGTGTTGCGGTTATTATCAGGCTGAATAATTTGCTGCAAAGAATCGTTTGCCTGCTGTTGTGTACGGACTGCAAGCATTTGCATGATCTGTAGTGTACGTAACGAATCTGCCGCAATATCTTCTGCTCCTTTTCTTTTTGCAACAACCTGATTTTTGTATTGTAGATTAATAACACTGTAATTATTCCAGCCTGCTTTAACCATAATTTGTTTATAAAATAGTTTTAGCTTTTGCAGCTTGGCATCAACATCGGCTGCATCGCCAAATACAATCAGCTGGTTACCAATTTTAGGAATCATTTCGAAAATCCTTTGTTGCGTTACATCAACCTGCTCTACCATTGCCATGCTAAATGAATCTTTTTGCAGGGCAAGACTGATTTTACTGACATCTCCAAGCAGCGTGCTATCAACCTTCGACAATACTTTTTTATCAGAAGGAAAGTTGGTGAACACCGGTAACCTTGCTGAAAATTTATCACTCAGCGGCAGTATCGTTAAATCATTATCAATGTAAAAAGTTGTGCCTGTTGTTGTAAAAACCCTGGCAATGGGTTCACGCTCCTGCACCATCACTTTCAATATTTCATTATTATCAAAGAACAGTTGTGCCGATTTTATCCATACATTTTTTTTCAACTCAGCTTCCAGCTTTTTTAAATTAAAAGAGCCCGTGGCTTTACCAACCGGGTTGGCCGATTCGCTTACTGTTATGGAATTGAGTATATCTTTTTTATCTACAAAAAAATTATTACTTACGCCATGTATATTAATTTCAACTCCTTTGCATTGATGTGAGCCCTTGCTTTTGATACCCGAAGCCAGTAAAAAAACGGTAGCTCCGCCCAGCGCAATCCAAAGCGTTAGCAGAAGAATATTTTTTATAGTAAATCGTTTTTTCATTTCCGGCCCCCTCCATCTCCCCCGACGGAGCAGGAAATGGAGAAGATTGTGTTTTATTACTTTTTGTGTGTCAAAATATTTTTTATTGGTTCAACCAACGTGTCAATATCACCTGCGCCGGCTGTAATTAATAATTCCGTTTTATTGTTCTTTATCCATTCCAGCACTGCTGCTTTATCCAGCACCTGTCTATTATTGATTTTCATTTTATTTAAAACCATTTCACTGGTTACTCCTTCCACCGGCAACTCTCTTGCCGGGTAAATGGGCAATAGAATCACTTCATCAGATAAGTCAAGAGTTTCTGCAAAGCCATCAGCAAAATCTCTTGTACGGCTGTACAGGTGCGGCTGAAAGATCACCGTGCATTTTTTATCAGGAAATAAATCCTTTGCACCAGATAACAATGCTCTCAACTCTTCCGGATGATGTGCATAATCATCCACCATTACCTGTTCATCATTCTTCACTATGTATTCAAACCTTCTTTTTACTCCCTTGAAAGCAGCAACTGCCTCCCGTATTTTCTCATTATCAATTTCCAGGTAATGCGCTACTGAAATGGCTGCAATCATATTTTCAATATTATGCAGTCCTCCCATATTCAACAGCACATCTTTTAACTCCCAATATTGCATCAGCACATCAAACTGGTAACTCCCATTCATCATTTTTACATTGGCCGCATACACATTTGCATTTTCGTTGTGCAAATGAAAAGTAAGATGCTCATGCGCTTTCAAATCAACTGTTCTTTTAAGTCCGTATTTGCTCAGCAACAATCCGCCTGGTTTTATCCTTTCAGAAAAATCGATGAATGCCTGTTCCATATTTTCAGCAGTGCCGTAAATATCCAGGTGATCGGGATCCATAGAACTGATGATGGCCACATCGGGACTTAATTTCAAAAAACTTCTGTCGTACTCATCTGCTTCCACCACACAAACATTTTTTTCATTGCTCCAGAAATTGCTGTCATAGTTAACTGCAATTCCACCTAAAAAAGCATTGCAACCATAACCACTGTGCCGCAGCATATGTGCAACCATGGTGCTTGTTGTTGTTTTGCCATGCGTGCCGGCTACACAAATGCTGTAAGAACCGTTTGTAATAGCACCCAGCACTTCACTCCTTTTTGCCAGTTGATATTTATTCTGCAAAAAATAATTCAACTCTTTGTGATCTTTTGGAATTGCCGGTGTATAAATTACCAACTCAGCCGCTTTGTCAATGAACTCTATATTATCCTCATAATGGATCGTTATTCCTTCCGACACTAATTTTTTTGTGAGGCTGGTATCTGTTTTATCATAGCCGCTCACTGCAACGCCTCTCTCATTAAAATATCTTGCCAATGCGCTCATGCCGATACCCCCTATACCTAATAAATAAACTCTTTTTATATCCTTAATCTCCATCTTAAATCAGTTTCAATATTTCTGTTGCAATAATTTCATCAGCATTTGTTATAGCCAGTTTACTGATATTGCTTTTTAATTCCTGTTGTTTATTTTCATCTTTTGATAATGCGATGATTGAAGGAACCAACATTGATAACGTTTCATTGTCTTTAATCATTATACCTGCATTTTTATTAACTAATTTTTGTGCATTTACCGTCTGGTGATCTTCAGCCGCAAAAGGAAACGGAACAAAAATCACTGCTTTCTGTATCACACATAATTCAGCAATTGCCATGGCACCGCTCCTGCTTATTACCAGGTCGGCGGCGGCATAGGCGAATTCCATCTGGTTAATAAAATCATCTACCCAGATATTTTTTTTGCCTCCTGCTCTTTCTTTTCCCCTTGCCGCATAAGGCTTGCCCGTTTGCCATATCAACTGAAGATTGCTTTCTTCAAAAGCCTCCAGATTTTTATCCAAAGCCTCATTAATACTTTTAGCACCCAGACTTCCTCCAACAGAGAGTACGGTCTTTTTTGCAGGATCGAGCCCAAAGAATTTTATTCCCTCTTGCCTGCTTACCATACTTTTTGAAATACTGGTTCTCACCGGGTTTCCGGTTATTACTATTTTGTTTGCCGGAAAAAAATTTTCCATTCCATCACTGGCAACAAAGATCCTGGTAGCATTTCTTCCCAGCATAATATTCGCCTTGCCTGCAAAAGAATTACTCTCATGAATAAAAGTTGGAATTCCTTTTGATTGGGCAAATCGTAACACCGGGAAACTTGAATAACCACCCACACCAACTACCGCAGTTGGCTTAAAGGATTTAAATATCTTCCGTACCTGAAAAAAACTTTTTATCAGCTTAAGGGGCAATCCAATATTTTTTATCAAAGAACTTCTGTTAAACCCCGCAATATCCAATCCCTCAATTTTAAATCCTGCCTGCGGTATCTTTTCCATTTCCATTTTTCCTTCAGCCCCCACAAATAAAATTTCAGTTTGTGGTTCTTGTTTCAAAATGGCATTTGCAATTGCGATTGCCGGAAAAATGTGGCCACCGGTTCCTCCTCCTGCGATGATGATGCGCCTCCTGAAACTCCCTCCGCCTCCTGAAGGGGGAATTTTTGCAGTCTTTAGGCTTTTATCATCACTCATTTAATATATAGTTCAATTCTATTTTAAATCGTCAGTCTTATTCGCTTCAATCTTCTCCTTAGTTCCCCCTTCAGGGGGCGGAAGGGGTAAGAGCGGAGGGGGTTTTACCTTCCAACTGCTCCACGTTTCTTGCAACACTTAAAATAATACCAATGGATAGACAGGTAAATAAAAAACTGCTGCCCCCCATACTCACCAGCGGCAATGTTACACCAGTGTTTGGAAAAATATTTACGTTAACTCCCATGTTTGCTATGGCCTGTATCACCAGCATAAAACTTAATGCCAGCGCCAAAAAAGCACCAAATGCATAAGGACATTTGCGATACAGCCTTATACAACGGTAGAGAAAGAGTAAATAAATAAACACAATAAATATCCCACCAAACAAACCGTACTCTTCCAAAATGATTGCAAAAATGAAATCACTGTAAGAATGTGGTAAGAAATTACGTGCCTGGCTATTACCCGGTCCCAACCCAAACCAACTCCCTTTTGCAATTGCAATTTTTGCCTGATTTATCTGGAATAATTTTTCATTTGCATCTTCCTTACTGCTGTACATAAAAGTTTGAATACGACCTATCCACGTAGGTACACGACCCACAGAAAAAATTGCAGGTATATCTTTTGCACGGTGCTCGGTTTTATCGTACGTACTTACTGCAACAGAAAATAAAATAAGCACTGGTATTGATATTATGCCGATGGTAAGTAAAATATGTTTTGTGCTAACCCTGCCAATAAACATGATCAGGATACTGGTTCCTCCAATCAGCAATGCTGTTGAAAGATTTGCAGGTACAATCAATACACAGACAATTGCTACGGGAGCAATGATTGGCAGAAAACCTTTTTTAAAATCTTTAATCACCGCCTGCTTACGGCTTAGCTGCCTGCTTAAATACATGAACAGCGAAAGTTTTGCCAGATCTGATGTTTGAAAAGTCATGTTTATGACAGGCAATTTTATCCATCGTGTTCCGGCATTTAATGTTTGCCCAAAAAACAACGTATAGATCAATAATAAAACAGAAAGAATAAATAACGGCAACGCTATTCTTGAATAGATGGTGTAGTTAACTCTGTGTGCAAAATAAATAATCAATACGCCCAGAATAATAAAACCAAATTGTTTGAACAGGTAACTTTCGGTGCTTTTGCTTAATCTATATGCCAACGAACCGGTGCTGCTATATACTACCAATAAACTTACCAGCGTAAGAATAATTACAATACCCCAAATAACACGGTCGCCCTTGGTTTTGCTTACCAGGTTGCCACCCATGTTACTCAGGTTAGGTGTAAAAAATGATCTTATGTTTACTTCTTCTGGCATGTTGCCTTACCTCACCCCAACCCCTCTCCAGGGGAGAGGGAACTGGAAGTTGGGAGTTTTAATTTTTTTACTTCTTTTATTAATGCAATGTTCTACTTTTCAATTTTCGTTTCGATCTACTACTTTTCCTCCCCCGTCGGGGGAGATAGAGGGGGCTTTACAACTCCTTCACAGCCTGCTTAAATTGATTCCCCCGGTCTTCATAATTTTTAAACAGATCAAAACTTGCGCAGGCCGGGCTTAATAAAACCACATCGCCTTTGCTGGCAAAATGAAATGCTGATTGAACTGCGTCTTTTGCATTTTCTGTATTCACCATCAGCGCAACAATTTCACCAAACGCTTCGTGAATTTTCCTGTTCTCAGTTCCCATACAAACAATGGCTTTTACTTTTTCTTTCACCAGTTCTGTAAGCAAAGAATAATCGTTGCCTTTATCCACACCACCGAGAATTAGTATCACTGGTTTCTCCATACTCTCCAAAGCAAACCAGGTGCTGTTAACATTGGTTGCTTTACTGTCGTTGATGAACTCAACATTTTTAATTGTTGCCACCGTCTCCATCCTATGTTCCAGGCTTTCAAAAGTCTGCAGCGCCTCTCTTATTTTTTCCTTACGGATATCAACGGCCGTAGCAGCCAGGCTCGCAGCCATACTGTTATATTGATTGTGCTTGCCCTTTATAGCAAAGTCTTCAATACTCATCTGCATTTCTTCGCTCTTCCATTTTAAGTGCATTTTTGCATTCAGCAAATAGGCGCCTTGTGGTAGTTGTTTACTCATGGTAATGGGGGCTAGTGTTGATTTAATGGGATAATTATTTATTGTTTTCACAGTAACTGCATCATCCAGATTATAAATAAAAACATCTTCTGGCTGCTGGTTCATTGCTACCCGGTATTTACTGCTGATGTAGTTCTCAAATTTGTAGTCGTATCGGTCTAAATGATCTTCGGTAATATTTGTAAGCACAGCTACATCTGGCCTGAATGTTTTTATATCATCCAGTTGAAACGAACTTATTTCGGCTACATATAATTCTTTTGGTTCTACAGCTACCTGTTTAGCAAAAGAAAAACCGATATTACCAACCATGGCGCAATCTGCACCACCCGCTTTACAAATATGATAGGTTAAAGCTGTAGTTGTTGTTTTACCGTTACTGCCAGTAATAGCAATGATCCTGCTTTTACCTTTGTAACGATATGCAAATTCTATTTCGCTGATCACATTAATTCCTTTTGCACGAATCTGTTTTACCAATTCACTTTTTTCGGGAATACCAGGGCTCTTCATTACTTCATCAGCACTTAAGATTCTTTCAGTTGAATGTTGTGATTCTTCAAATTCAATTTCATTCAACTGCAATTCCATTCGGTAATGGTCTTTAATGGGAGACCCATCACTTACAAATACATCATACCCCTTTTGCTTTGCAAGCAAGGCGGTGCCCACTCCACTTTCGCCGGCACCGAGTATGACTAATTTTTTATTCATTTTAATTACAGTGGTTTTTACTTCTTTAGTGAAGTAAAAAATTGGTTCTTCAACAGCATAGAATTTAATAGGTCAAAGTTTTCACTCAGCTTGAACTGGTTGTTTTTATATAGGATATTGGTTAGCATGAAAAACTTAACTGCTCACGAGGTGAAGCCGCTTGTGATTTTCCAAAACTTTTTTATCGCAGCTTCAGCGTTACTATTGCTAAAACCACAGTTAATATTGTTATAATCCAAAAACGTACTGCTATTTTACTTTCGTGATATCCCAGCTTCTGGTAATGATGATGCAGCGGACTCATTAAAAAAATACGCCGCCCCTCGCCATACTTTCGTTTGGTATATTTAAAATAGCCCACCTGTATCATCACGCTTAAATTCTCTACCAAAAACACAAAACAAAATATAGGTATCAGCAATTCTTTTCGAACAATAATTGCCAATGCCGCTATGATACCACCCAATGCAAGGCTACCCGTATCGCCCATGAAAACCTGCGCCGGGTAGGCATTGTACCACAAGAAGCCAATACATGCACCCACAAATGCAGCGATAAAAATAGACAGCTCGCCCAGGTTGGGTATATACATGATGTTGAGGTACTCAGCAAATTTTATGTTACCGCTTACATACGCAAATATGCCCAGGCAAATACCAATGATGGCACTTACTCCGGTTGCCAACCCATCCAGGCCATCAGTAATGTTGGCACCGTTACTTACTGCCGTTACAATCAATATTACAATGATAATGTATAGTATGTATGCATAGCCTTCCCAGCTTTTAGGTAAAAGTCTTGCATAATTGAATTCATGATTTTTTACAAATGGGATGGTAGTGATAATTGATTTTGCATTGGTAAAAACTCTTACTTTTCCATCAATTATTATAGTATCATATTTTATATTTGGGTCAACCGGGATTTGCGAAACTACATCTGTAGGTTTTACAATTTCTCTCTTAACCACAACACTTGGCGTAAAGTAAAGTGTGGCTCCAACTATAATTCCCAACATCACCTGCCCGAAAATTTTAAATCTTCCTGCCAAACCATCGCTATCACTCTTCTTATACGCAATCCCTTTTGCAAGTGCAATTCGCTTTGCCCGAATCTTTAAATAATCATCAATAAAACCAATAGTACCAAGCCAAACCGTACACAACAACATCAGGCGTATGTAAACTTTATCAAGATTCGCCAGTAACAGAGTTGGTATTAAAATAGCCAGCAGGATGATAATGCCACCCATAGTTGGCGTTCCCTTCTTTTCGTTTTGCCCCGCTAAACCAAGATCACGTACCGATTCTCCTAGCTGCTTTTTCTGTAAAAAATTAATCAACTTTTTTCCATAAACGGTTGTTATCACCAGGCTCAATATCATTGCCAGCATCACCCTGAAGGTGATGAACTGAAAAAGATTAATACCCGGAAACCGGAAACCTTCTTTAGCAAGCCAGTTAAAAATGTGATACAGCATAATAATTCGATAATTAGCTAATGTGCTAATTCATTATAATTATTGCATTCCTTATTAATTCAATTCTCTCTGCAAGCTCACAATTAGCATATTAGCTAATTAGCACATCAGCACATTCTTCACTTCTCCAGCAATTCAAACATTTCATTCAAAATCTTCTTATCATCAAAATCATACTTCACTCCTTTTATATCCTGATATTTCTCATGCCCTTTGCCGGCTATTAAAACGATGTCATCATTACCAGCCAGGCTTACTGCTGTTTTAATTGCTTCCCGTCTGTCGGCAATAGAAATAACTTTTTTTTTTGCCGCTGCATTCACACCTACCTGCATGTCTTTTAAAATCTCCAGCGGGTCTTCACTTCGTGGATTATCAGAAGTTAAGATCACTTTATCGCTGTATTCACAGGCCACTTCAGCCATCACCGGGCGCTTTGTTTTATCCCTGTCGCCGCCACAACCAACCACTGTTATTACCTGCTCGTTACCCTGTCGTAAATTTTTTATGGTTGCCAGCACATTTAATAATGCATCGGGTGTGTGGGCATAATCAACAATACCTTTTATTTTTTCTTTCCTACTAACCATGTAGTCGAATCTGCCCTCAGCACCATCCAGGCTGCTCAAAACCTGCAGCACCATATCTTTATCTTCGCCCAGGCAAATGGCCGCACCATAAACTGCCAATAAATTATAGGCGTTGAATTCTCCAATCAGCCGGAAGTAAACTTCTTTGTCATTCACCATCATGTGCAAACCATCCAGGCTATTATCAAGTATCTTACCTTTAAAATCGGCCATGGTTTTAAGGCTGTAGAAATATTTCTTAGCATTTGTATTCTGCAACATCACTGCTCCACGTTTATCATCGGCATTGCTGATGGCAAATGCAGTTGATGGCAGTTTATCGAACCATGATTTTTTTACCCTTATATATTCATCAAATGTTTTGTGATAATCAAGATGATCATGTGTAATGTTGCTGAACAACGCTGCACTAAACTGCAGGCCGGTAATTCTTCCCTGGTGAATGGCATGGCTACTACATTCCATAAAAACATAACTACAACCTTCATTAAGCATTTGCTTAAGTAAAGCATTTACTGTTACTGCATCAGGTGTGGTATGCGTTGCTTCAATTATTTTTTCACCTATCTGATTTTGCACAGTACTTATCAACCCACATTTGTAACCCAATGCAGTAAACAGTTTCCAGAGCAAGGTTGCAATGGTGGTTTTTCCGTTTGTGCCTGTAACACCAACCAGTTTTAATTTCAAAGAAGGTTCGCTGTAAAAATTATGACTCATGTAACCTGCCGCCTCAGGAGCATTATCAACCTGTACATAGGTAATATCATTTTTAATTACCGAAGGCAATATTTCACAAACAATGGCTATCGCTCCTTTTTCAATGGCACTTTCAATAAATTCATTACCGTTTGTTTTAGTGCCTTTTAATGCAATAAAGCAGCTGCCTTGTTTTACATTCCGGGAGTCGATATTCAAACCGTTTATTTCAATACCGGTATTACCCTTTACGGAGCGAATAGAAACCTTATATAGTATGTCCTGTAGTATCAATTGAGTATTAAAGCGATGTTTTGATTTTTATTAAAATTTGACCCTGCTATAAGCGATTGATTCAATACTCTTCCCCTTCCGGTTGCTGTAACTTTCAGTCCCATGTTTTCGAGTAAATACACCGCATCCTTCAAACCCATTCCTACAACATTAGGGGTTACAGAACTGGATGTTGAATTTGAAACAGACGGTGTATTTAGTATTCCGAAATTATTTTTTATTTGTGCCAATCTCCAGTAACCCGAATTTCCGGAATCGCTGTAAGGCATATTCAGCGAAGTAAAAATTGAACTCAATTCACTTTTCATTCCAAAATAATTATACAGGTTACTATCGGGTTTGTTGATAGCTATATATTTTCTTGTGCTTAAGTAACTGCCATAAATGCGGTCACTTATTTCCTTAAACACAACACCCGATACATCAGCTCCGTAAATCTTTTTAGATTCTTTACTGTTTTGAATAACCACGGCCATGGTATATTTTGGCTGAGCAGCAGGAAAATAACCAATGAAAGAAGCCTGGTAAATTTTATTGCCCTTGTTATAACCCTTGTTATCCAATGCTGTAACGGCCGTACCGGTTTTACCTGCAATCTGGTAGGTTGAATCTTTGATGATTCTTGCTGTACCATGTTCGCTCTCAACTACAGCCAGCAAGCATTCTTTTAGCTGGGCAAGGGTTTCATCACTACAGATTTTTTCTACCAGCACCTGTGGCTTTATGCTTTTCACTTCTACCCCGTATTGTTTTATGGAACTTACCAGGTAAGGTTTCATCATTTTACCATTGTTGGCAACGGCATTATACAACATAAGCATATGCAATGGTGTCACCAGTTCTTCGTAACCATGCGCCATATACGGAATGGTGGTATTTGCCCAGCTGCGGTTGGTTGGCTTTTTTATGGTTGGCCTGCCCGATGCTGCGGTAAGGTCTATTCCGGTAAGTGTATCCAGCCTGTACTTATGCAAATGATCGATAAATTTTGAAGGCTCGTTGTGGTAATATTGATCGGCCAGTTTTGCAAAAGCTACGTTGCTGCTTCTTGCAAATGCATCCTTTACAGAAAGCTCCCCGGTACCGAGGTGAGAATCTTTGATGGTCAATCCGTAAAAATTTTTCTTACCACCTTCGCAATCAACAACCGAATTCATGGTTACATATTTATCTTCCATCAAACTCATTAAGGTTGCCAGTTTAAATATAGAGCCGGGTTCTGTTGCTTTACCAATACCGTAATTCAGGTCTTCGGTGTAAGTACCATCCGGTTGTTTACCCAGGTTTGCTATTGCCTTTATTTTTCCGGTTGCAGTTTCCATAATAATGGCTGTTCCATGCAGGGAGTTGTTGCCAATCATCATCCGCATCAAAGCATTTTCTGTTACATCCTGTATGTAAGTGTCCAGTGTACAAATAATATCTTTCCCGTTTTCAGGGTCAACTTCACCACCATCCACCGGCATGTAAGCACCTGCCATGTACCTTACCAATTGCTCGCCGGTCTTGCCTTTCAACAAACTGTCGTATCGCTGCTCAAGGCCAACATTTTTTGCATTATCTCTTGATAAACCGATAGTACGGTTAGCCAATAAAACGTATGGATTGATACGTTTATCTTTTGATACAACAATGAAACCGCTTTTGTTTTTACCAAGTTTCACCAAAGGAAAATCCCGCAGTTGTTTATAATCGGTAAAAGATATTTTCTTTTTAAGCAAATAATACCGGTCTTTATTTTTATAAGCCAGCTTCATTTCCTTTTCATAAACATCTGCGGTTTTATCGTTAAATAAATTAGACAGGCAATTGCTCAGGGTATCAATATTTTCATTAAAATTCTTACCGTCCTTTGCTCGTAAACCTTCTGCATTAAAATCCACATACACATCAAAAACCGGAACTGATGTACTCAGCATATTTCCATCCTCGCTGTAGATAGTACCACGTTCAGCTTCAATAGGCAGGTATTTCAAATGCTGGTTATTGTCCATCTTCGTCCAGAAATCGCCCTGCACCTGCTGAATATAAAAAGCCTTACCAATGACAATTAAGCCAAGGATGACGATTCCCAGGAAACTGAGATAAACCCTCCACAATATGTCTTTTTTTACGTCCATAAATGCTCGTCTCCGGCCCCGCCTATCTCCCCCGTCGGGGGAGGAAATCTTGAAGATTGTGTTTTATTGATTATTTTTTATTTCTTTAAATCATTGTTTCATTTTCTGTCCTCTACTTTTTAACACTTCCATCTCCTCCTTTTCCTCCCCCTTCGGGAGAGATAGAGGGGGCTATTGGGGTGAGGCCTTCCCCAATAAAACCGGTGGTTGTGTCAATTCTTTCAATCCCAACGGTTCTACCACTTTTATTAATTCACTTGCCTTACTTCTAAAAATCACATCGCTCTTTACAGTTTTGTATTCGTATTCCAGTTCCTTAATTTTTTTTTCGGTTGTGCTGATTTTTAAAATTTGTTTATCGGCATGATGACCGTTATAGATGTACAAAACCGCCAATACAGTTAAAAACAAGAAGAAAGGAATATTTTTAACCACCCATTTATGGCTTATCAGCTTCCTCCAGTCAATTTTTTGACTGGCTACAGGCTGTTCCTTTATTTCGCTTTCTGTTGACATCTATTTTTTAATCTGCTTTTTAAAACTTTTACTTCATTGCAGCTACTCTTAATTTTGCACTGCGTGATCTTGTATTTTCTTTCAATTCTTTTTCAGAGGCTGTAACCGGCTTTTTGGTAATCACTTTAAAAGGATTTTCAAACCGATGACCGTAAACATCATCAATGGCAGTATCTTCAAAAGTGCCATCTCTAAAAAAACTCTTTACAATCCTGTCTTCCAAAGAATGAAAAGTGATGATTGCAACCCTTCCACCCGGTTTTAAAACCGATATCGTTTGTTGCAACAGTTCTTTTAAAGCACCCAGTTCATCATTTACTTCTATTCTTAATGCCTGAAAAACCTGTGCAAAATATTTTTGAGGATTTCCTTTTACTATCGTGTGTACTGCATTTTTAAATTCGTTGATGGTTCGTAAAGGGGCCAGTGCCCTTTGCAATACGATTGTTTTTGCCAGTGTTTTTGAGTTGGTTACTTCGCCATACTGTTCAAATATTTTGTGCAGCTGTGTTTCTGAAAAAGTCTTTAGTATATCGGCTGCGGTAATTGACTGGCGCTGATCCATACGCATATCAAGCGCCGCATCAAAGCGTATAGAAAAGCCACGGGCAGCTTCATCAAACTGGTAACTGGAAACGCCGAGGTCGGCAAGAATTCCGTCAACCTGTGCAGCTTTATGCAAACGCAGAAAGCGTTGCAAGTGCCTGAAATTTTGTGGAACAAAAATTACCCGTTTATCATCCGGTACATTTTTCCTGGCATCTTCATCCTGATCAAAAACTATCAGTTTTCCGTTTTCATTCAATTGCTGTAAAATGGCTTTGCTGTGTCCGCCACCGCCAAATGTGCAATCAACATAAATTCCCCCAGGCAAAATATTCAGGCCATCAATACACTCCTGTAATAAAACGGGTGTATGGTAATTTGGTAATTGGGAATTTGGAATTAGTATGTCATTTGTTTTTTTACTCATACCCTCTTACTAATTACAAATTCCTAATTGCTTACTTTATTCATCACTTCGTTTGCCAAATCACTAAATGATTGTGGTGTAAAAGTTTCAAAGAACTGTTTATACTTATTTTTGTCCCATATTTCAATCTTGTTAACCGCCGATACCAAAACAATTTCTTTATCAAGGCCTGCATGTTCTGTCAGGTTTTTTGGCACCAGCAACCTGCCTGCCGAATCCAACTCCAATTGTATAGCTCCGTTTAAAAAATACCTTCTGAATTCCCGTACCTTAGGGTCAAAATCATTCAGTTTGCTGATTTCAGAAAAAATAGGATCCCAACTTTGTTGTGGGTATAGTGTGAGGCATTTTTCAAAACCCCTGTTAATGATAAAATGCGTGGCACCCTCTTCCGGCAATTGCTTTTTAAAGCCTGCCGGTAAAAGGAAGCGCCCTTTAGCATCTAAAGTGGCCTCATATTCACCGAGGAAACCAATCATTTTCAGGTATTTAATAGATAAATAAACATATTCTCCCACAAAATAACACTTTTTACCACTTTATAATCATATTTGGGGGAAAGTTTTTTATCCACAAGCCCATATGTCTTACTTGGTGGACTTATAAGCTGAAAAACGGCAATATTGATGTGAATTGAATGTGGATAGCTGTGAATTGATGTGGATTAGCTTTCGTTTTGACATTTAAAGAGCAACTTTATGAACCTCACAGGTTATTTAGGCACTCCCTTGATCAAAAAATTAGGCATTAAGCCTGAAATGAAAGTTTTACTGATTCATGAACCGGATGATTATTTTATTCTGATGGGTCAAAACATAGCTCATCAGCATATTTCAAAAAATGAATTACCTGACCTTGTACATCTTTTTGCAAAAGATACCGTCGTTTTTAAAAAAGAAATGACGGGTGTTTTGAAACTCTGTAAAAAGAATCCTGCAATAACCGTTTGGGTATCTTGGTAAAAAAAAGTTCAGGTATTTATTCGGATTTATCTGAAAACATCATCCGTGGATTTGCGTTATACCGATAATACCAGTATTTAATTCTATGCTTTACACAATCGGTACAATACCATATTTATTTATGCGTAGCCCGTTGGGCAACTTTATAAATAAATATGGTATTGCAAAATAATCTGGTTGATGTGAAGGTTTGTGCTGTAAGTGAAGCCTGGAGTGGATTGAAACTGGTGGTGCCGGTGGCAAAAAGATGATATTTATTTAGGCAGCGGAAGCAGGATAGTAAAGCTGCTTCCCTTACCCAATACACTCTCAGCCTTTATCGTTCCGTGGTGTGCATCAATCATGGTTTTAACATAACTTAACCCAAGGCCAAAACCTTTTACGTTGTGTACGTTGCCGGTATGTGCCCGGTAGAATTTTTCAAAAATGCGGTGCAGTGTTTCTTTATTCATACCAATGCCGTTATCCTCAATTTTTATCTTCAGGTGATTGCCAACATTTCTTGTACTTAGTTTGATATGGAGGTTGTCTTTTGAATATTTTACGGCGTTATCAAGCAGGTTGTTTATCACGTTGGTAAAATGAACTTCGTCAGCCATGATCAGGTCATTTTCTGCTTCAAGGTCAACATCAATTTTTCCACCTTTCTCTTCAACCTGCAAACTGATATTGTTCAATACATGTACGATGATATCGTGCGCCAGCAATCTTTTCAGGGTCAGTTGCACTTCATTCTTATCCAGCAAAGCAGCCTGCAGGATGGTTTCTACCTGCTTATTCATGCGCTTGTTCTCTTCCTTGATGATACCGGTAAAATAATCTGTCTTCTCTTTGTTACCGCTAACCTTGTCATTTTTTAAAGCATCCACAGCAAGCGAAATAGTTGCCAACGGTGTTTTAAATTCATGCGTCATGTTATTGATAAAGTCCGATTTTATCTCACTCAGTTTCTTCTGCTTTAATAAAGTACGCACCGTAATAAAAAACGCAGTTGTTATAATGATGGTAAAAAGAATAGCGCCCAGAATAAACCAGATCATTTCCCGCCAGATAAGACCTTTTTGGTGCGGCACGATAATCGAAAGAAGTTCTTCGGGAACCATATTCTCAAAGCTGCTTCCGCTTTGTGGTTCTAATGGTATTACATGACGTAAGTTGTTAGTATCAGAAAAATATTTCGGGAAGTTATCACTATACACCTGATCGCCGTTAATTGCATTTACAAATATGCTAAATTCAAAAGGATAATCTTTAAGGTTGTATTTATCAAATCCCATACGTATAATATCCACAATCTCGTCTCTGGAAAAACGTTTTATAACAGATGGCTTAAAGTATTGCATCTGTAATTTATCTCCAGGGAAAAGAAGATCACTTTTCCTAGTACGCGGCATTAAAGAATTTTTTTCCTGTGTTAATATATTAGCGGTATAACCAACGGCCTGTACAATATTTTCCTCAACCTGCTTGTCTTTAATATCCTTGGCACTCTTGATCCACATGTATTGAAAAAAAATCAGCCCCAGCAAAGAGAACAGTATTAAAATTGTTATGACAGGAAAAATCTTTTTCATTCAAGCAAAGGTAAATCAGTATCAGCCTGTAATATAATTTAAAACGCGTAAACTATAAATTTAACTAAGGTTTAGATTTATTTTATAAAAATTATACCCGGTAATGGTTTTTTCTGCAATAAAATATTACTTTAGAAATATGAATCAACCGGCAACAGGTATATTATTAATTGCAGATCCATTTTTAAAGGATCCCAATTTTTTGAGGACGGTTGTACTTTTATGTGAACACCAGGAGCAGGGCAGCTTTGGATTTGTTTTGAATAAACAGGTAGAGCAAACCCTTGACGAACTGGTAAGCGATATGGAAGGTTTCAGTTTGCCTGTATATTATGGCGGACCGGTGCAGATGAATACCATCCATTTCCTGCATCAATATCCCGACCTGATTCCGGAATCGATGAAAGTAAGTGATGACATTTATTGGGGTGGCGATTTCGAAACTGTTACTGCATTGATAAAAAGCAGTAGTATTGATCTTACAAAAATAAAATTTTTTATTGGCTACAGCGGCTGGGGTAATGGACAATTGAACAAAGAAATAGAAGAAAAAAGCTGGCTTACCGTACAATCAAACAGTGGCCTGATTTTCAAAACAGCCTTTAATGAAATATGGAAAAGCAGCCTGAAGACACTGGGTGGTGAGTATGAAAGGATGATAAATTACCCGATTGACCCACAATTAAATTAGTGAGTGGTGAGACGTGAGATGTGAGTATAAAGCAAGATCAAAATATTTTTTTACCCCTTCCAAGCTTTGGCTGGGATTGACTGAGGTTTCACAACTCACGATTCACCATTCACCACTCACGAATTACCTCCGCAAATATTTCACTAAGTTTTTCATCAGCCATTCCCGCTACCGCTATTATCTCTGCAATATTTACCGGTTTAAGATTGTCTGGATCACATTCATCCGTTATTACACTAACGGCAGCGCAAGGCAGCCCAACATGATTGGCAACAATCACTTCTGGCACCGTACTCATACCAACCATATCAGCTCCCATCCCTCGTAAATGCCTGTACTCGGCACGGGTTTCCAGATTTGGACCTGCAACGGCTACATAAATACCTTCTTTAATTTCTATGGATAAACTTTCTGCAGCACTTCTTAATTTGTTACCTAACTGCTCGTTGTATGGGCAGCACATATCAACAAACCGGTTACCAAAAGCGGGGTCATTTAAACCACGCAGTGGATTTTCCGGCTGCTCATTAATATGGTCATTAAGTATAACCAAATCTCCCTTTTTATAATCCGGATTCATACCACCGGCTGCATTACTCAGCAGCAAATATTTTACACCCAGTTCCTTCATCACCCTTACCGGAAACGTAACCTGCTGCATGCTGTAACCTTCATAATAATGAAACCTGCCCTGCATCACAAGTACCGGTACTGCATTTAAAAAACCAAAAATGAGATTGCCTTTATGAAATTCTACAGTGGCTTCCGGAAAGTCAGGAATTGCGCTGTACGGCACCGAAATTTTAATGTCAATATTTTTAACGAAAGCACCCAGGCCCGTTCCCAAAACAATACCTGCAACCGGATTATCTACGCCTTTGGCCTGTAAAAAGGCAGCACAGTTTTTTACATCATTTAAAGTGTAGTTCATATTTAAACCTTTTAAAGTGAAATTACGTATATTCATTTATAAGCAATCCCTTAAAACGATCATGAAATATTTTTTATTGCTGATAACCGTTTGCTGTCTTGATTGTGCTGCCCAGCAACCGTACAAGCAATCTAATTTGGTTGCTGATCTTTCCGCTTCACAAATACTTAATTACGGTACTTCATCAACATCCTTAAAAAAATTACAGGGCAATATTACCATCATTGATTTTTTTGGAACCTGGTGTGCACCCTGCATAAAAGCATTGCCTGAATTAAAAAATTACCAGGAAAAGTTTAAAGATAATGTAAAGGTTATACTGGTTTCAACAGAAACCAAAGAAAAGCTTAGCAAATTCATAAGCAGCAGGCAACCGTTTCCCTTCCCCATGATTGTTGATGCTGATAATATATTTACAAACGCATTCAGCCCGCCATCTTATCCTTATTCAATTGTGCTGGATAAAAATTTAAAAGTACTGTTGATTACCAATGCAGCAGATTTAACAGAAACCATACTGGCTGATTTCATTGCCGGTAATAGAAATATTGCCCCGGCAAAAACTGCAGAACCCGTAATAAAATCAGAAACCAAAACCGAAACAAAGCCGATGTACACAGTAAGTAATAATACACTGGTAAAATTATCGCAGGATTTTATGTATGCCGCCAAAACCAATGAGGCTACAGCAGATTATATAAACCGGTTGAAAGACTTAAAATATGAAGAATTACTTACAGGTTTAAAAAATGATGATGATAAAAAAGCGTTTTGGATAAACCTGTATAACGGTTACACCAATGCATCGTTGCACAAAAACCCTGATCAATACAAAAACAGAAAAGTTTTTTTTAAGCAGGAAAATATTGTTGTTGCAGGCAAAATATTCAGCTTAGATAAAATTGAACATGGTATTTTAAGGCGCAGTAAAATAAAATGGAGCCTGGGTTATTTTTCAAAATTATTTCCTGAAAAAACAGAAAAAGATTTACGGGTAAATAAACTTGATTACCGTATTCACTTTGCGCTCAACTGCGGAGCTAAAAGTTGTCCACCTATTGCCTTTTACAACCCGGAAAATATAAATACACAATTGGATGTTGCCGCAACGGCCTACCTTACGGCAGAAGCTGAGTATGATGCAGCAACCAATGTTTTAAAACTACCGGCCATACTAAGTTGGTTTCGCAGAGATTTCGGTGGTAAGCAAAAAATAATAGAATTGTTGAAATCAAAACAATTATTA
>JBBRCM010000040.1:0-25077 GCA_038204855.1 Chitinophagales bacterium | reverse complement strand
CATCACCAACAGCAAGCAACCGTTCTCTGAATTTTTTTTCAGAAGGTGATGCACTAATCGTTTTTGATTTATCAGTTATTGCTTTGCCCATGCGGTAAATCAATTAAAAATGTCTTTATTCAGGTGTTTGAATGCTTCCATAGCGCCAAGATATTCACAGGTTCTGGCACCGGCTTTATTGGCATTGGTTATAATTTTATGCCAGTCGTTAACAGGCAGATCTTCAATTTGTATTTTTGTGTATTTACTCAGTTGATAAAGCACAGCACCTACAAATGCATCGCCTGCGCCGGTTGTATCAACGGACTGCACCGGAATGCTGGGTATGATGCTGGTAGTACCGTTTAAACCAAGCAGTGTTCCGTCTTTTCCTAAGGTAATAGCAAACACAGCTTTTGTTTTTTGTAAAAAATCTGCAGCAGCATCTGCAACACTGGTTCGGCCTGTAAGCAACATAGCCTCCTCATCGCTTACTTTAAAAAAATGGCAGGCCGATAAAAAATTCCACGACTGATCTGTAAAAGATGGTATGATATCTTTATACAGCAGGTGCCGGTAATTGGGGTCGAAGCTGATGAAGGAATTCCCGAGCAGTGCTTTTTGCAAAAGGCTTTGATAAGCAATTTGCAAAGCACCGGGCAGAAAGGCAGTAGCAGAACCAAAATGTGCAATTGAAAATTCTGTGAGGTCAATAACATCTACTTCATCGCTGGTTAATTCGCCATCGGCACCGCGGTTAAAATAAAAATCGCGTTCTCCGTTTTTTAAAAGTGATACAAATGCAAATGTTGTAAAATGCGCTTTATCTTCCACTACATAATTTGTTGACACGCCAAAATTGTGCATAACATCCAGCAGGTGTTTACCAAAGGGATCCGCACCAACTTTTGCAGCCAGCCATGCATCGCCGTCCAGGGCAGCAATGGCAGCAGCTACATTGGTTGGCGCACCGCCCGGTTTCTTTAAGAAATGCTCCCCCTCCGATAAGGGGCTTCCTTTGTCGGTGCAGATCATGTCTATCAGGGCCTCACCTATGCATAGAATTTTATTCATCTCATAAACTTTTTTTTCGGTTTTATTAATGTCCGCCACCTGCCGGCATTACCATATCGTCCGTAATTTTTGTGGTTTTAATTAAACTGGTGCAAGCCGCCGCAACCAGAAGCAAAACGCCCGCCAGTAAAATGGCATTGCCGGGATTGTTGTTTAAAAAATGTTTCATAATAAATCCAAACGAAATGGTTTGAATGAACATGGGAATAACGATCATCATGTTTATAACGCCCATATACACACCGTATCTTTCTTTAGGAATATCTTTTACCACCATCAGGTATGGGATACCCATCATGCTTGCCCAGCCAACGCCGAACCCGGATATGGCAACAAATAACAGTGTTTTATGCGTGATAAAAGGAAATGCGATAAAGCCAACGCCTGCCATCAGCAAACAAAAAAAGTGTACCCATTTCGGACTGTATTTTTTTGCAAAACCTACCAGCCCAAAGGCCACCAAAAAAGTAACAATATTATACCAGCCATTTACCAGCCCGGTTATACTCACAGCTTTTTCGTACAGTTCTTTATTATCGGGGGTAGCATTATAAAGCGATAAGGCAATACTTTTTGAGCTGTTTTGCCAGTAGCAAAACAAGGCATACCATTGAAACAAATAAACCAGCGCCAATTGCCATAAAACTTTGGGCATGGCAATGATGGCTTCAAATATTTCTATGTTCTGTGCAAACAGTGACCTTGTGATCCTATTATTATTCAGCGATCTCATCACCTTTCTGATCGTTCCCTTCGAAAAAATTTCGGGAATGAGCAAAACAACCATCGCTACATAAGAAATAATGGTTGTAAGGATGGAAAGAAAAAACTGAGTGACCGGATGCGGCATTCCTTCGTTCTTTCTTTTAATTTCAGCCAGTTCCTCATCCGTAGGAGGAATTTCTGGTGTGGTTCTCATACTCCACCAAACCGATGCGATGGAACAAACTGCGCCAACAAAAAATGACGCAAAAACCCAGTTCGGTATTTTGCCCGTGTAGCCTATGATGATGGCCGGAAAAATAAAGAGTGATACATTGGCAAGGGTTTGCCCAAAGCCGGTAAAAAAACTTTGTGCCTGAAAACCGGTCGGTTGTTGCGTTGCATCTAATTTATCGGCTACAAATGCCCGGTAGGGCTCCATGGCGGTATTATTGCCTGCATCTAAAACCCAAAGCAGGCCTGCCGCCATCCATAGCGAAGAACTGAACGGAAATAAAAAAAGTGCAATACTGCACATGATGGCACCAATGAGAAAATAGGGTTTTCTGCGGCCGAATCCTGGATGCCATGTTTTATCACTTAATGCGCCAATGATTGGTTGTATAATTAATCCGGTAAGCGGTCCGGCAAGGTTTAGCCAGGGAATTTCATCGGGTTTGGCGCCCAGGAAATCGTAAATGGGATTTACAGCACTTTGCTGCAAACCAAAACTATACTGAATGCCAAAGAAACCAACATTCATATTTATTATTTGCCAGAAACTGAGACGGGGCTTGGGTATTTGCATCAGCAATCGTTTAGTTAACCAAATGTAACTTTTTGCAAACATTATTGAAAGTCATATATCCGGTGGATTTTTGATATTTATTTCGCAAACGGTTGATGTGGGGAAAAAGCCGCTGTTGTTACCGGCAGGTAGCCACGCAGAAAATATCTTTTGCTGCTTGTTTTTTATTGAATAATTTTTAGATCATCAACAATAGTGTTTTTTTGTACCTCTCGGCAACGCAAGCCAATAAATTAACTAAGAACTGTTTTCATACCCGAAGTAATTGTTTTAAATTAAGAAACACATGATATTGATCACTGCTGATTCTGTTAAAAAAATTGTTTTCTCCGAATGAATATTCCGATCTTCCTGAATTTGGCATGCTATTAGTCTATAACTTACTGAGAATGTGTCCGCAATGCTCCATATACTTAAAAAAAATTGAGGATAAGGATAAAAAACTGTGGGTTTATTACCTCAATATGAGCTTTTTGGCGATTTTATTGCACAGGTAAAATCGTTCATCAGTTTAATAAAATTTATCAGTTAAATAAAAAATATAAGTTCAGATATTATGGAATCTTTTAACGAAAATATTCAGAACAGCGGCAGGCGATCAAGGCTTTTTTTACAGATGGCAGTTCTTTTTATGTTGATGTCGCAGGTAACTGTGGCCGCAGATAAAGATCAGTATGCCACCACTAAAAAATCTTTGGTTAAAAACCTTAAAGCAGCTTATGATGGAAGTGCGTACTTAGGGCAGATAGACCGTTTTTATTTTAAAACCTGCGATTCACTAATCAAAAAGAAATTTAAAATGGATAACATTTCTGCAAAAGTTATCCTGTTAAGATTATTTGAAGTTTCTAACGATAAGATCAGTTCTTCGGATATTACTTTACTGGGAATTCCTACCCTCAACAATAATTTCCTCTTAACACTTAAAAACTATAGAGCCAATACCAACATAAGCGATTTGTACATGCGTATGAGTTTTCCGCAGGCAAAAATACTGCAGGCGGTTTTTCAAGGGCTTTCAGTTGGTGACAGCATAAAAAATATTAACGGTCTCCGTGAAATGTACGTGGAGCCTTATTTTATTTCCAGCAGGATAGAACTGTTGCCGTACCTGCCTTACCAGGATACATTGCTTTACCTCCTTGCCAATGTTGCTCCGGAAATTTTAAACAAGAAGGTTAATGATAATAACGCTTTTTATACTGCCCTGGTAGATAAAAGCAACCGGGCTTCAGTTAAGGCGGTAGCGCAGGTAAAAGCTGATACATATTTTGAGAAAACGTTGCCTTTTAGTTTAGCCATATTGCAAAACAGGATAACGGCTGAGGACATAAAAAAACTGACCATGGTACCTCAGGACTATTACCATGCTTTTGCAACTGAAACCGTCAGGCTTTATACTGACAAGGATCCTGAAGTAAATCATTTTTTAAATGAACCCATCGCCGAACTAAATGTAAAATTTGGTAATTATTATTTCATCAAGCAGATAAACGACCTGCACGAATCGCCCGATAATGTGCGGTTTAAAGTACTGGAGACTTTGCCTGCGCTTGATCTTTATTTTATTTTGCTTGCCGGTAATTATGAACTTGTTCAGGATGGCAGCAGTGCCCTTTACACTTCCAGTTTTTTGTACGTGTATAAAAAATTCTTAAAAGAAACCGAAAAAACCGGGTTGACTAAATTTTTTGATGATATCGGCTATTACCAGTTCAATACTTTTTTATCAAACGTGTCGGATTATGGTTTGGTAGATGACCTGGCAAACAACTTGAATGAAGACAGGTTGTCAGAACTTTTGGGAAGATATCTTGAAACCCTTCCCGGCAAAGAACTTACCGGTAATGAAACCATTCTTAATGCCATGACCATGGCAGAAATACTGCACGAGATTAAAAACCATGCGGCTTTAAAAAGCAGTCTGGTGGGCCGTATAGAAAAAATTGAGCAGCAGCCTGTTGTTCAGGGGCATTTCCTGTATCAGCGCATGTACAGTGAACTTAAAGATATTTTGCAGGATAAAAATAAATATGAAACTGATCGTACTTACGATGTGTTGAATATAAAACGAATGCAAACTAAAACCCCCATTGTACAGGCATGCTTTTATTATGATGATGAAGATGCTGTTTCGTCTTTTAGCAACAGTAATGCTACTTTCGACAGCAAGATGTGGGAGAAAAAGGATATGGGCAATTATATTGTGTTTACATCCAAAACGGGCAATAGCATGAAGGTGTTTATGAATAAGCCAAATACAAAAGAAGGTTCAGATTCGGCACAGAATAAAATGATGCAGGATATAAATCAAAACGGTTACACGGTTACCTCTTACATTCACCGTGGCCACAGTTATCACCTGCCGGAAAGTATGAAAAAATTCACGTCATCGGCTCAGTTTGTTTTCCTGGGCTCCTGTGGTGGATACAAAGAGGTGTTAAAAGTGTTCCAGCTAAATCCCGATGTTAATATTATTGCCACCCGCAGTGTGGGTTCAAAGCAGATAAACGATCCGTTATTAGAGCGTATCAATGCAGATATCGTTCATGGCAAGGACATTGAATGGAATACGCTTTGGGCAGAGTTTGATAAGAAATTCCAGTCGAAAATGACCAAAGACCTGTTTGTTGCTTACATACCACCCAACAAATATATCGGCATTAAATTTATGCGTAAGGTGCTTAATTATTAATTGCACGCCGGCGAATTATTGTTAAGAATATAGGGACATGCCTTTAGCTGCCTAAATTACCTGTTTCTGTTGAAGGAAACAGGTAATCTTTGTAAATATCAATATTGGCTGGGATACAATAAAAGAAATTCATCACTTCTCAATATCTTCACACAAAAATAATTCATGAGTTTGCGTACAAAATTGCAGGGCACCGGTGTTGCCATAATTACTCCCTTTAAAGCACGTATGGAAGTTGATTTTGACGCCTTGGGAAAACTGATAGACTTTATTATTGCAGGTGGAGTTGAATACATAGTAACGCTGGGTACCACCGGCGAAACGCCTACGCTTGAAATCGGAGAGAAGTTCGACATCATTAACTATACGTTTGAAAAAGTGCATGCCCGGGTGCCGGTGGTGGTAGGTATTGGTGGCAATAATACCAAAGAGGTAATGGAGAATTTGCAGAGTTACCCGCTTGAAAAAGCAGTAGCGGTACTTAGCGCCAGCCCTTACTATAGCAAACCCTCGCAGGAAGGAATTTTTCAGCATTACAAAAACCTGGCAAGCGCAAGCCCCAAGCCGGTGCTATTATACAATGTACCTGGCCGCACCGGCAGCAATATAACTGCCGAAACTACTTTGCGCCTGGCAAATGAAGTGGAAAATATTGCCGGCATAAAAGAAGCCAGCGGTAATATGGTTCAGTGCATGCATATTTTGCGCAACAGGCCCGATGATTTTTTGGTTGTGAGCGGTGATGACCATGTTACACTTCCGTTAATTGCCTGCGGCATGGATGGAGTAATCAGCGTTGCGGCTAATTGTTTTCCGAAAGATTTTTCGGAGATGGTGCGCCTTTGTTTAAGAGATGATTTTGCTGCTGCAAGGCCCCTTCATTATAAATGCCTGGAAGGAAACGACCTGTTATTTGCAGAGAACAATCCTGCCGGTGCAAAAGCATTTTTATACGAACTTGGCATTATCGAAAATGTTTTGAGGCTGCCGCTGGTGCCGTTAAGCAACAGTATTCATCAAAAGGTAAAAGCTTATTTAAATAAGTAAGATGAAATACTTTTTGTGTTTTACGCTTTTACTGTTTATTTGTTTTGTAAGTGAGGCACAATATCATGTAGGTTTTAAATTGGCAAAATACCCGGATGTTCATGTAGATGACAGCATTTTTATTGCGGGTAATTTTAATGGCTGGAACCCCAATAATCCGCAATACTTTTTATTAAAAGCAGGTGAAACCACTCTGCAGCTTGAGGGGGGATTCTATGAATTTAAATGCACCCGCGGTTCTTGGAAAAGAACAGAAAGTAAAGCCAATGGATCGGATGTAGAGAACCGCAGATTTAACGTAAACAGCGATACTACTATACTGCTAACTATTGAAGCATGGAAAGATGATTTTTCCGAAACTCCAAAATTGCATACCGCAAGCAACCAGGTTCATGTGATAGATACTGCTTTTTTTATTCCTCAACTGAACCGTACAAGACGTATCTGGATTTATTTACCAGAAGGATATGAGCATAGTAAAAAAAGTTACCCGGTAATGTATATGCATGATGGGCAAAATCTTTTTGATGCATATACCGCGGGTTTTGGCGAATGGGGTGTTGACGAATGCCTGGATAGTTTAATAAAATCGGGAAAGCCGGCTTGCATTGTGGTAGGTATTGATAATGGTCCTAAAAGATTAAATGAGTATAATCCTTTTGCATTTCGTGATTTTGGAGAAGGGGAAGGCGGCAAGTATCTTGAATTTATTTCGCAAACCATGAAGCCTTTCATTGATAAAAAATACAGAACATTGTCATCAAAAGAAAATACGATCATAGCGGGTAGTTCGATGGGAGGCTTGATTTCATATTACGCTATGATTAAACAGCCGGAGATTTTTGGAAAAGCGGGCATTTTTTCTCCTGCTTTCTGGACAGCACCAGCCATTAGGTCTTTAACCGATTCTGTGGCAATAAAGGTTAGTGGTAAATTCTTTTTCTATATTGGCAAGCAGGAGGGAGATAATTATGTAGACGATATGGTAAAGATCCAGGAATCGCTTGCAGAAAAATCAAATGCTTTGATTTACTCTGTTATTGATGACGATGGCATGCACAATGAAACCGCATGGCGCAAATGGTTTCCTGAATTTTACTGCTGGATAATGGCCGATGGATTCAACTATGTAATAAAAACTGAACAATAACTATACTATCCCGTTGACCCGGCTTAATTTAAAAAGCCTCGTAGAGGCTAAAGATTGGTAGAAAAAATAAAAAAATATCGGCAAAGTGCGATAGTCACAACAGACCTGCTGAATAATCTATCATGCCTACGGCATTTTATGCTTTATTATTTTAAAACTCTACCAATCTGTTGTCCCCAAAGGGACAAATAAAATAACTTCACCAAAAGGTTATATCATGTAGCAACTTCCCTGTATGGCAAGTTCCGTATTTTCAAATACCTCCACCGTTTCACTTAAAAATTCATCAAGCACTTCGTATTTGGAAGAAAAGTGCCCAATAAGTAATTTTTTTACATTGGCCTTCTTTGCAATGGTGCCCGCCTGCACGGTAGTGCTGTGAAACCGGGCTGCGGCTCGTTCGTGCAGGTCTTTCAGGTACGTGGTTTCGTGGTAAAGCATATCAACATCCTTCACTTTTTCAGCCAGGCTTTCATCAAAGATTGTATCCGCACAATATGCATAACTTTTTCCTTTCGGGGCTGCAGTTGTCACTTCTTCATTCGGAACAATGGTTCCTTTTTTTGTAACATAGTCTTCGCCACGCTGTAGGTTTTCATAAAATGCTGCCGGTATTTCATAAATCTTTGCCCGTTCTGCATCCAGCTTCCTGGGATTTTTTTTCTGTCTGAACAAAAATCCCCAGCAGTCAATGCGGTGCTTCACTTTAAAACATTCAACGGTCATTTTATTACTGTCAACAATCAATCCTTCGTTTTGTAAGGGATGAAAATGAAGATTAAAACAAAGATGGGAAGATGCAAAAGTCAGTTGCAGATTTATTAACTGCTCCAGCTCAGGTGGCGCATGTAAATGCAGGTCCTGCGTTCGGTTGAGCAGGCTCATACTGGTAAGTAAACCAATCAATCCAAAGTAATGATCGCCGTGTAGATGAGAAATGAAGATGTGATTTATTTTACTGCGTTTGATTTTATATTTGGTCAATTGTATCTGCGTTCCTTCGCCGCAGTCAATTAAAAAACTCTCTTCCATAGTTTGTAAAACCTGGGCAGTAGGGTTTCTGTCAAAAGCCGGTATTGCAGAGTTGTTACCAAGTATAGTTATTGCAAGCAAGTTATTTTAGTTTTGTTGTTTAAACTGTTTGTTGTTTGTAGTTGTAAGACCTCCTGAAATATAGAATTGCTGCATAACTACAAACAACAAACCATAAACCACACACTATTCCCATTCACCCCTTAATAATTCTCTTTCAATTTCTTCCATCTGCACAATATCGCATGCCTCACTTTCAGATGGTGTAACATTCATAAATTCTAAAAGCTCTTTTTGTTCCAATAGTTGTACCACTTCTTTTTGCAGCCCGCAGATAACAAAAGAGCAATTCTTTTCGTAAAACTGCTGTTGAAGCTGGGCTATGTTTTCTGCCATAGGCTCGTCAACAGTTTGTACGGCTTGCATTTTTAAAATAACATGCGGTATGTCTTTTTGCAGGTATCCAAGCAACAATTCGTTAAGTTCGTCTGTCATATTAACAGGTAAATGCGCTTCTTCCGGCGTAATAACAGTAAATCTTTCTTTGGTATCTATTTTGACATTCATAAAAAACGATCAGGGTTATTTAAGTCGATCTTTGTAAAGTAAAGTAAATTTTGTTAACCTAAAACCAAACAATAAAAAAATTGTTTAATGGTTACGGGTATGTTAACAATGTCTACAGCATCTGTTTTAATCAGTAACTTCAACGGAGCTAATTTTAAACATATTAACATTTACGCATTCCGGCCAACCATATCCTTAAAATAATCGTTATTATTGTACAAGCTAAATTCAATATAAAATGGATAATAATTTTTCAGCTCAGGTAAAAGAGATCATCTCCTACAGCAGGGAGGAGGCATTAAGATTGGGAAACGACTTTATTGGAACGGAGCATTTGGTATTGGGTTTAATCCGCGATGGTGAAAATACAGCCATTAAAATACTCAGGTCACTCAATATTGATCTTTCCGAACTTCGTAAAGAAATTGAAATTGCGGTAAAAGATAAGACAGGAAAAAACATTGCAAACATCAACTCGCTTCCATTAACCAAGCAGGCCGAAAAAGTAATACGGATTACAGTACTGGAAGCCAAGGCTCAAAAAAGTGCATTGGTTGAAAGTGAGCACCTGATGCTTTCTATCTTAAAAAATAAAGAGAACATTGCCACACAAATTTTAAATCAGTTTGATGTGGATTACGATGTGTTTAAAAACGAACTTGGTTTTGTTACCAGCAACCCACCATCGGCCGAATTTAATGATGAAGGCGAAGACGATTTTGATGAAGAAAGAAAACAGTATGGCGGGCAAAAAGCGCAACGCCCCGGCGCCGCCAATCAACCCAAAACAAAAACACCCGTACTGGATAATTTTGGCAGGGATATAACCCGCCTGGCAGAGAACGGTTCATTGGATCCAATCGTTGGCAGGGAAATAGAAATTGAAAGGGTATCGCAGATATTATCACGCCGCAAAAAAAACAATCCTATTTTAATTGGTGAGCCTGGTGTGGGTAAAACCGCTATAGTAGAGGGATTGGCGCTAAGAATCGTGCAGCGCAAAGTATCCCGTGTGTTGTTTGATAAAAGAGTGGTAAGCCTTGATTTGGCAGCCCTGGTTGCCGGCACAAAATATCGTGGCCAGTTTGAAGAAAGGATGAAAGCCATCATGAACGAGCTGGAAAAAAATAGGGACGTTATTTTATTTATTGATGAGATTCATACCATTGTGGGTGCAGGTGGCGCCAGCGGATCGCTGGATGCTTCTAATATATTTAAACCGGCTTTGGCACGTGGAGAGTTACAATGTATTGGTGCATCTACCTTAGATGAATACCGTATGCACATAGAAAAGGATGGTGCATTGGATCGTCGTTTTCAAAAGGTATTGGTTGAGCAGCCTTCGGTTCCGGAAACCATTGAAATACTGAATAACATCAAAAGCAAATACGAAGATTATCACAATGTAACCTACAGCCAGGAAGCGATTGAAGCATGTGTAAAACTGAGCGACCGTTACATGACAGACAGATTACTTCCTGACAAAGCGATTGATGTACTGGATGAAGTAGGAGCAAGAAAGCACATTAAAAATATTAATGTTCCGGCCGATATTATTGAACTGGAAAAAAAGATAGAAGACATCAAGCTTGAAAAAAACAAAGTAGTTAAAAGCCAGCGTTTTGAAGAAGCGGCATCTTTAAGAGATACCGAGAAACGTTTGCAGGAAGAATTGGAAGCAGCTAAAAATGCCTGGGAAGAAGAAAGCAAACACAAACGTTTTCCGATTGAAGAAGAAGATATTGCCGAAGTGGTACACATGATGACGGGCATACCGGTGAAAAGAATGGTGCAGGCTGAAACAGACAAACTCCGCCGAATGGCAACCGATCTGCAGGGGGCTGTGGTTGGACAAACTGATGCCATTTCAAAAGTAGTTAAAGCCATACAGCGTAACAGGGTAGGACTGAAAGATCCCAAAAAACCAATTGGTACTTTTATTTTCCTGGGCCCAACCGGTGTTGGTAAAACAGAATTGGCCCGTTCGCTTGCAAGACACATGTTCGATAGTGATGATGCCCTCATAAGGATTGATATGAGTGAATACATGGAAAAATTTACGGTAAGCCGTTTAATTGGTGCACCTCCGGGCTATGTTGGTTACGAAGAGGGTGGGCAGCTTACAGAAAAAGTTCGCCGTAAACCGTACTGCGTTATTCTTTTGGATGAAATTGAAAAAGCGCACCCGGATATTTATAATATTCTGTTACAGGTGCTTGATGAGGGGCAATTAACTGATGGCATGGGCCGCAAGATTGATTTTAAAAATACCATGATCATCATGACATCTAATATCGGCGCCAGGCAGTTAAAAGATTTTGGTGATGGCGTTGGTTTTGCAACAGCCAACCGTATGGAGAACGTGGATGAAAATAACAAAGCAGTTATTGAAAAAGCATTGAAACGTACGTTCAGCCCTGAGTTTTTAAACCGTATTGACGATGTGGTTGTATTTAATTCGCTGACCAAAGAACACATTTTTGATATCATTGATATTGTAATGCAGGGTGTAATTAAACGCCTTACCAACCTTGGTTTGGCCATGGAGCTTACACCAGAGGCAAAAAGTTTTATTGCCGATAAAGGCTACGATGCACAGTTTGGTGCAAGGCCGCTGCACAGAGCCATTCAGAAATATTTGGAAGATCCATTAGCCGAAGAAATACTGAACATGAACATCAAAAACGGAGATGTGATGGTGGCAGAAATGGATGAGACAGGGGAGAAGATAAGATTCGTGCTGAAGCAGGAAGAGAAGAAAAAGGAGAAGAAGTCTGAAGCCTGATCTTACAGCTTCGCTAAATACTAAAAATGCCGGTCATATATTTTAGACCGGCATTTTTATTTAAAATATTTTTTATTATTGCTTAATCAATTTTTCTACAATGTTATCCGTATCGGTAACAATCTTCAGTAAATGCATTCCACTCGATAATTTGTCAAGGTCGCGTATGGTAAACCAGTTAAAGCCCTTGTAACCTTTTACAGATTTTTGAAAAACCAGTTTTCCACCAATATCAAATAACCTGAACTCCACCGGGGTGTTATGTGTAAGCGTGAGATAAACATCTATGTAGCTTGTAATTGGATTCGGCATTATTTGAGTGGTTAACTGCACATTGCTGTTGATGCGTATAATGATTGTTTTGCTATAGGTATAAGCTCCATTATTGTCATACATTTTCAAACGGTAATAGTTTGATCCGTTTGCAGGAAGCGCATCAACAAGTTTGTAATTTTGAACATTACTGGATGTGCCGCTGGCCTTTACCGTACCAATGGGCGTAAAATACAATCCGTCTGTACTGCGCTCTATCACAAAATTTGCTGCATTTACTTCGTTTGCGGTCACCCAATAAAGGTCAACTTTACCAGCATTCAATTTTCCGTTAAAATCGAGCAATTCTAAGGGCAGAACATTGCCCACTTGTGCTACCAGCATGTGTAAAGAAACACCGGCGCAAATTGGTTGCGGCGCGGTGGCCGTAACATCGCAAAGTGAATAAGTAACCAGGTCTGGGCCGGTATAATTAAAAAGTGGTGTGTACAGGTATTTTCCATCTGAATAAAAATTTACGGAGCCACCTTTTAAAGTCGTTCTTGTTTGAATAAGGTTATGCGGTCCGGCAGTATTAATAGTAACTCCCTGAAAGCTTATAGGGTTACCATTTGGTTCCCGGTCATTATTAATAAAAGTTCCGCTCTTGTCAAGATTCCTGTAGGTAAATTCAAAATCATCGCCCCCGAATGGCGGATCATTAGCTCCACCGTTTCCATTGGGCAATATTTTTATTTGCAGTTGTGCCGTTGCGCAAAAAGGATTGTTGGTATTATCGCAAATCGAATAATTAATATTCACAGATCCATGAAAATCAGCAGCAGGAGTAAAAGTATAGTTGCCATTGGCATTCAATACAAAGGAGCCTGCATTTACTACGCTTTTGTCGGTAACAGTTAATCCCCCAATGTTTACCGGGGTTCCCAAAGACCCGCTCGATTCCGGATTTCCATCTCCGTTACTATCATAAATAAAACCAGTAATCTGGAATGGATAATTTTGAACTTTGCGGTCATTTTCAAACAAATTCCGGCTGATGGTGGCACCATACGTTATATCTTCATCGTTGTTGGCAATTAAACTGTTTGCAGCCGTTAGTAACGGGCTTACTGTTACGGCCAGGTATCCGGTATCAGATGCGGTATTGGCCTGGTTATCAAAAATAATATAGGGCACCCTCATATAGCCGGTAAAACCGGTTACGGGAGTAAAAGTATAAGCTCCGGTTGCCTGTATGGCAAGGGTGCCTGCATTAGCTACCGGGCTTCCGTTTACAGCAAAGCCGCTTACAGTAATAGTGCCCGAGACCTTTGCAGCTCCCATATTGTCAATAAATCCTCCAAAACTTATTATATCTCTTTCCAAATCAAAATCATTAATGATGGTTACGCCACTTACTGGGATATTTATCCAGGTGCTGTTTTCATCGTTTACAGCATAAGTGCTGTTTGGTATAGTGATGTTGATGGTTAGCGTTGCCGTAACGCAAGAGCCAATACCCGGGGCACAGGTAGCTGGGTTTGTAGTAATCTTGTCGCAAATCTGGTAGGTTAACACATCGGTTCCAAAAAAACCTGGGTTTGGTATATACACGATCAGGCCATTTACAGCGTTTACACTGGCTGTGCCATGCAGCGGCAATACGGTTACAACCGGGATGGTAAGGTCATTCTGATCAGGGTCGTAATCATTATTACGTACATTAGCATATAGGGTTTCATCCATGCCGATTGTCTCGTTATCATTCACAGCTACCGGAGGATTATTTACAATGGCTATAATGTTGATGGTTACGGTGGCCGGTGCCGATAACTGCGGTGGCACTCCATTATCTAATAACCTGTAAGTGAAGGTTACAATACCTGTAAAACCGTTAGCAGGTCCAAAAGTTACGGTACCATCGTTGTTGTTGGTTAGCGAACCTGCAGCGGGCGGGTTTAAAGCACTCAGGTTGGTTACCGTGAGTGTATTTCCTTCGGGGTCGCTGTCATTCGCAACCAGGTTAATTGTTATGGGGTTGCAGGGTGGTCCTGAAGTGTTATCATTTACAGGGACAGGGGGTCGGTTCATAACCACAATTACCACCATCGCCGTATCGCGTCTTATGCTTCCGCATAAAGGAGCCGGCTCTACAATTGAATAGAATAATGTATCGTTACCACTGAATCCTGCATCGGGGGTATAAACAACGTTTCCGCTGCCGTTAACTAACGCTGTGCCATTGGTGGGTGGGCTTATTATACTAACCGGATACGAAGCGTCAAGTACCGGGTTCTCAGGGTCGGTATCATTTGCTTTTACATTTATTGTTTGAACAATGCCGCTTAATGCACCGGCAGGATAGTCATCATTGGCTACAATAGCCCCGTTTGTAATGTTAACATAGGCATACGCAGTATCTGCAAGCCCGGTCACAGTGTTCAGCACCCGGTAAACCATCGAACGCACGCCGTTATACGTTGTGGCAGGCGTGTATGTAATTAAACCTGTAGAAGCATTAATGGTTGCTGTTCCGGATGCAGGTGCTGTAATAATGCTGTAAGTCTTTGCTCCTGCAGCGGGATAATAATCATTGGTGGCGGTAGCGATATTTACTGCCAACCCGTTAGGTGTGGTAGCGGTATCAGGCATGGCTAATGGGGCACGGGTCGGTATTGTCTGGCAACCATTGGTAAAATAAGTGACATTTAAATAGGGCCGCTTTGCCACAGTTGCATCCTCCCGGCTTGACCATGTATGAATATTAGATGATCCGGTTTCGGAAGCTACCTTTAACATAACTCCTAAATTAGTATAAGTACCATCAAGCCATTGCTGCGGCAGACTGCCAATACTGATAGCGTTAAAACCTGTCACTGGCGTAAATCCAGCCGCAGGCAGCTGTGTAGCATCAAACGCAGGGATTGTATTATACATTACAGCCGACTCATCCCATGCCGCAGTTACTCGGTGAATAGCATGTATATCAGTTTTATTGGTTACCTGGTTAAGGTTAACTTGCCCTTCTGCAATTGCAATGTTCGCAGGCAACGTGCTCATATCAAATTTAAAGAGTGATCTCCTTAATCTGGTATTCGATTTATCTGTATTAAGCGGGTTTGCAGAACCATAATTAACGGCAGGAACATTCTGGTCAACATAAGTATCTGCGGTGTCAATTAGATTTGCAGAGGCAATTCCTCCCGTATTTGTTGCGTAAACTATTTCTAGGTAGGGTTTAAGACTTGCCGTTAATGTTTCTTTACTATGATAGGTAGCAATATTTGCACCACCTGATTCGGTCATAACTTTAATCATGAGTCCTTGGTTTGCAAATGAACCATCTACCCAACTTTGAACAAGCGAAGTAACATCTAGCGCATTCCAGCCGGTAATGGGTGTAATACCGGCAGATGGATAGGCTGTTGTGCCCACAAAGTTCGCATTCATGTTTGTCCAGTTGGCGCCGACTTCTGTCCATGCTGCATTTGCCCGGTATGCTGCTATAATATCTGTACGGGCAGTAATTTGATTTAAATATAGCCTTGCATATCCGATTTTTGCGGTAGCAGGAATAGTACTGACATTAAAATTCATTAATGTTCTTTGTATTGTGCCAGCATTTCTGTTTGTACCTAATGTAACTGCCGCACCAAAATTTGTTCCTGCAAGGCTTTGATCAATGTAGGTATCAGCCGTAGGATTTAAGGTAAGTTTTGCAGCAATAGTTGGAGTTATGGGTAAAGTACCTGCATCACAGGCATCATTGGTTATGGTAACTGTTACGGTGGCCGTTTTAGAATAGCCCAATGAATTAACTATGCGGTACGTAAAATTATCAATACCGGCAAAATCAGCATTGGGTAAATACGTAATCGTATTATCAGTATTAATGGAAACCCTGCCATTTGCAGGTGAAACGGTAATTGCCGATATGGTTAAAGGACCTGAAACTACGGGCAAATCATTAGACAACACATTAAAGCGTCCCACAATATCCTCCTTAATGGTAAAGGCATCGTTTGCTGTGTTGGGTACATTTGCGGGGTTACCAACAGTAATGGTATAAGTACCAGTGGCGCATAAAGGTGCAGGTGTGGTATTATCGCAAACTGTATAGGTGAACGTTTCTACGCCTGCAAAGCCTAAATTTGGAGTGTAAGTTATATTACCGGATGCATCGAAACTCATAACGCCATTAGATGGACTGGTTACCGTGGTGAGCGTTAGGGGCTGGCCATCCTGATCTGTATCGTTGGTAAGTACATTGTAGGTGAGGCTAATGTTTCCACAGCCCGGATCCATGGTTTGTGCGTCGTTTGTTGCAACAGGCGGGTGAACCGCAATGATTTGTATAATAAAAGTTGCATTAATGCTGCGGCCGCAATTATCCGTAACTACACAACTAATGGAGCAACTGGTATTATTGGCAACTGCTGGTGCAGTAAAATTGGTTGTAGCACCGGTAGGATTAGAAAAACTGCCACCACAACTGGAGGACCATTGGTAGGTAAACGTCGTTCCTGCAATGGGTGATGTAGCTACAACATTCAGTCCCACGATGGTATTTCCTGATTGAATCTGTTGACCCTCCGTTAGTCCGGTTACGGTTATTGCCGGGTTTTTTAAAACAGCATAGTAAAAACTGAAATTAAAAAAAATACGTTGAGCAGCTGCATCGTTCGCAGATCCTTTGTTGAGGTCGTGTCCACCTTCATACATAACAAAACCCCTTGTGGGGTCGTCCATAGCACGCCCATAAACCACTGCTGCTGCTGCCCCCGGAGATCGGATAGGCACATCTGCCTGGGTAGGGTCGTATGCAATTAGCTTTGCTCCCGCATTCCAGGCTCCGCCCAATTTTGGTAAATAAATCTGTTCAGATCCGCTAAGCTGGGCCAGGTCTGTTTTGCCCATATACTGAGCAACGGGGTCTGTTGGGTATTGATGCGTATAAGGGGGCGAACCATCCCCGTGTGACCCAAAGGGAACCAGACCTGTGGTTGTTAGAAAATTTGTTTTTTGAGACGGATTGGCAGGATTGAACATGTTTTCAAGCACACTCACTGCATGGCAACCTGACCAAATGCAACCTAAGTAGTTCTTATTCCAGCTCCATAACGGTCCATGTACTGCCCAGCTTGGGTCGGCATGGGGTAATACAAAGAAGTCGTCACAACCATTTAATTGAGCAGGGGTCTTCCAATTATAAGCCCCCGGAAAGCTGGTATTGCTGATGCCGGCGTTTAACAGAAATTTTTCGGCAAGTTGTCCATTTTGGGCATCCAGTGTCCAGTGGGGATATGAATTGATAGTACGGGTAACATTTAAAGTTAGGGAGGAGGTAGTTGTAGTTCCAACAACACCCTGGCCAGTCCAGAAAGTAATGCGGCTATTAACAGCGGCTGACCGATACTCAGATTTAATTATAAAAGTACCCCCTTTATATTGAACTGCGTTGTAGGTAAAATCCACCCCATCTTTTGCTTTCAATTGGTTTACAATGAATTTCACAGGGACCTTGTAATTTCTGATCAGGTCATATATTAGGCCATACGGTTTAATGCTGTTGGCAATGGTACCGGGATTGGTGGCACCCATATTGATGATAAATGAACCGGTGCTAAAGGTTTCGGATTGAGAGCGCCCCTCAAACGAAACCAATAGCAGCATCAAAAACATTGTTAGCAGCTTTGATAATGCAGGGGTTTTCACATGGATTTTTTTATTTTTTTAAACACCAAGACAACGCAATGATGATTAGTTCTGATTTTTATACCCTTTGTTGTCCGTAAGAATCAATAGCGTAAATAGTATAATTTTTTAATGACTTAAAACAATCTATCCTCATTTTAAAAAAAACATCTGTTTACACAATAATCATTAACGTATTTATACTAAGGGGTAGTATTTTATCTACGGTATTTATTTTTTAATTACGTATTTTCTCTTTATTCGAGCCCATTTCACTTATTTTAGGCAGTTACTTTCAAATGGTCACCGGTACATAATCTCGGCGAAATATTTATTTTACTCGCCTTGGCAGGTCTTAAATTACCTCTTGGTTAAAAAAAGAGCCCACCCGTTTAAAAATTGAGTGGGCTTTTATTAAAAGCGGGAAAATTATGTTTTAGGCAGAATTGTCAAATAATTGCCGACGGGCATTTCATACTTATCAAAATTTCACTTCCAGTGATACCAGGAATGTCCTCGGTTCTGCCGGGATGATACCGGGTCCGGGGTAACTGGTTGCCCTGCGTGTAAAATATTTGTTACCGGTTAAATTATTAATGGACATGCCTACTTTGAACGCATTGAAAGATATTTTGGAGGACCAATCCATTACATAATAAGCGGGAACAATTCCATTGCTGCCATTGGTTGAAAAAATGGTATTGCTGGCATCAGAAAACTGTTGACTGATATAGGCATAGTTGATGGTTGAAGAGAATCTGGGCACTTTAAAGGTCAATCCTGAACGAAGGATATGATTAGGCGCAGTTTCAACTTTTTTTCCTTTAAGAATATCTTTTTCGGAACTGATGTACCTTGCATCAATGTAAGAATAGCTTACAAACAACGACAAATTCTCTTTTGCCTTTTGGTTAAATGATTTGATGATATTCCATTCTGCAAATGTTTCTATTCCCATATTTCTGGAATCGGCGATATTGGTACTGATGATATACGTGCTGTTATCAGGACGTTTTCTTGTCACCAGCCCGATCCTGTCAGTATAGTTGAGAAAGAATCCGTTGAAATCGAAATTCAGGATATTGCTGTATTTTCCTCTTATGCCCAGGTCAATGTTGAAGCCTCTTGAATCTTTAAGGTCAGGATCTATTTCCAGGTTGGGGGTGTTGATGCGGATATCATTAAAATTGGCAGACCGGTAACCTTCTGTATAATTTGCATACAGGTTGATCGTCTTATTTAATTTATATTCAACGCCCACGCCGAACAAAGGGAACTGTCTTTTGCTGCTGATGTCCTTTTCTTCTGTACGCATGCCTGTTGAAGCATTAAAATAGCCATCTGCAAAGAATTTGATGTACTCATAACGCATCCCCGGTACAATGGAGAGTTTGCCGATCCTGAAAATATTCTCAACAAACAGGGCTACGTTCAAATTCCTGAAAGCGTAATCACTATATTCCAAATTATCAGGATGAAGAAATGTATAATCTGCATCTCTACCCTTTGAACCAAGTCCCTGGCCTCTTAGGGTTCTTCCTTTATAAAACCGGATGCCACTGGCCAGCACGCCCGTTACTTTTGTAGAGAAATTGTATTCTTTCAGATACCTTAATTCAGCCCCAAAATTCTGATAATGATCCGTACGAATATCCCGATAGCCTGTATCGGCAATTATATTAACGGGTTTGGTATTCTCAATGCTTTTTCGTGAAGCAAGCAGCATGTACGTAACGAGGCTGATCCTCGAGTGTTCAGAGAACTTGTATTCCAGTTTAACAGAAGGAATATTCCAGTTAACCTTGAACCAATTGCGCTCACGTACCGACCTTTTTGCATCAATCTGGTACATCGAATCGGTGAGTCCTGCGGAAAGATGCAGCAGAAATTCCATTCGGGTGTATTCTGCACCGATATTTAACCGGTCGTTTACTTTATAAGAAACAGAAGCAAATCCGGTATTCCATCTGTAGTCGGAATTTTGTCTCCAGCCCGACGCACTACGGTGATGATAATACCCGAAATAGGTTAATTTATTTTTCGTACCTCCAATACTGTTGTAAGAATTGAACAGCCCGTAAGACCCTACAGATTGCTTACTCTCAACTTCTAAGAATTTAGAAGTACTGCCCTGTTTCAGCACAAAATTCAACAAGCCACCCATTTGTGTTCCATATTGAAGAGATGCCGATCCCCGAACTACTTCTATATGCGAAACGGCATCCATTGGAGGCGAATAGTACATATCAGGATAACCCAGGATATCCGCAGCTATATCATAACTATTCTGCCGCATATTATATTCCCAGGAACGGTTTGGACTAAGTCCACGGGACGAAACATTTACCTGTATTCCGGATCCATCGTTCTCCCAAACATGAGTGCCGGCTACTTTTGAAAATACCTGGCGTGCATTATTGGTAGCCATGTTGGCGTCAATGTTCTTCATCACTAAAACATCATTTTTCTTGGCCTCAAATATGGCCGTGCCCCGTATCGGATCCATTCTGCCAAGGCCATTTAAATGAATTGTTTTATTAATAATAATCTCATCAAGCTCCAATATTGCAGTATCCGCCAAGGAGACATTTAAGTTTACAGACTCATGATTTACATAAACATTTCTTTTATACCTGCGCAACCCATCAGAAAATACCTCGAGCTTTGCCTTGCCAAATGGAACTCCTTTAATCTCAAAATAACCTGCCTTATCTGTTATTGTCTCAAATGTTGTATCAATACGAACTATCATTCCGGCGGTGCTTAATTCAGCATGTTTTACCAGGCCGGTGATCGTGGCCTTTTTCTGGCAATAGGACGAATATGTAAAGAGTACAGAGAGAAATACTAAAATAGTTTTAAGGTTCATACCATAATTTTTAAAGTAAACACATTGATGAAGATGTAAGCCCGGAGAGCTGTCATCACCAAATTTATTTTTATGAGCGATATGAAAATTAGCTACGGGGGGGAGGTACTATTATATCTTTGCCTCGCTGTGTAAGGGGTGTTTTATATATTGAAGAGATAGCCAAAGAATATACCAGTGGTTTTTTTATATTTGCTTTATTATTTTGGAGGATAAACTCTGGACAAAATGCAAGGTCAAAGTCTGTTACACTATGCCCGGCATTGGAGATTTCCAGGCTGTAGTCAAGCATTATTTCCATTTCTTTCTTTTCTGTAATGCAATAACCGTACATATTGCCATTTATATTTTCTGTTTTGGCCACATCGTACATTACACCATTTAAAATAAAAACCTCACCTTCTTTCTCCCAATGAATTTTATCTGCATTTAAAGTAATGTTTATTATTTCACATTCATTTTCGGGTAAAGTACTCAGGATGTGATGCTCGATTTTTTCTGTTTCGCCATAACGTATTACGGTATAAACCAGGTAATAAGCTACCTGGTTACAGAAAAAAATTAAAAGAATTATTATGGTAAAAATTTTCTTCAAAGCACGATTATAAAGTAAAATTAAAACAAATATGGTTAAAAGCCCGCACCACAGTTATAAATTCAGGCGTAGCGGATTTTTTATTCGCCTTAAAAACGAAAAAATTTCAATTGTATTGTACAACTTCATTTGTATCAGGCCTCGGTAAAATAAGGCTCGGGACAGAAACAGCAGTCATTGTAGCAGCTAATATTTCTTCTCTCAGTCTATCTCTTTAAAAATGGGCTCCGTAGCGGGGTCTCCACGCCCCCGGGTTTCGAGTGGCAGAGGTATTCGCCGCTTTAAGTTGAGCTACTCAAATCAACATCCTCCAACTCCAAAAAATTTGTAATGCCAGTTAATGGTCCGCCCCTAAAGGGTATTTTTTTAACCGGCATAGGGCTAAGGTAAATAATAATGAATTGCGTAGAACATTGGTCCCTAAAGCCTTACACAAATTTTTCGGGAGGACCCGCCTGAAACAGGAAGATTTTTGCTGAAACAGGAACAGTAGAAAAAGGCAAAGAAGTTTGAAGCATATTTGAAAAATAAATAGTTTGCAAGAAAGAGTCATCACATTCAAAACACAACAACCCTTTTTATTTTTATTATTGCATCGTTTTGTTCACTTTTGCAGTGATGAAAAATATCATTATCACTATTGATGGCTGGTCCTCCTGCGGCAAAAGCACTCTGGCAAAGCAGTTGGCAAAGGAACTAGGTTACATATACATAGATAGTGGCGCAATGTATCGGGCTATCACCCTTTACTTTTTACGTAATCATATTAACTGGCTTGATACCGGCCAGGTGAATAATGCGCTGGCAGATATAACCATTGCTTTTAAGTTCAATGAAAAAACACAGCAATCCGAAATTTATTTAAACGAAGAAAATGTTGAGTATGTGATAAGAGACCTGGTAATAGCAGAAAAAGTAAGTGATGTAGCTGCTATTAAAGAAGTAAGAACTTTTGCGGTAGCACAACAACAGCAAATGGGCGAACACAAGGGGATTGTTATGGATGGCCGGGATATAGGAACCACTGTTTTTCCGGATGCTGAACTTAAATTTTTTATGACTGCAGATATAGCCGTACGTGTGGAAAGAAGATATACAGAAATGTTTGAGAAGAACCCTAACATATCTCTCGAAGAAGTAAAAGCAAATCTTGAAATGCGTGATTATATAGATTCTCATAGAGAGATAAGTCCATTGCGCAAGGCGCAGGATGCTATAGAACTTGATAATACAAATCTGAGTATTGAACAACAGTTAAATATTGCTTTGAAAAGATCGATTAATACGATTTCCTGAATAATTTATATTTTAATTGAACAGTTAAAAAAATTTGATTTTTTTCAAATTGGATAGCTTTTGTATTCGTTTTACCAAATACCACGTGTCCCATTCGTAGGATTAATATCCTATCATAAAAGGTAATCGAAATCGAACAGCGTATTTTCAAGATCGAAATTGAAGGCCCAAACGCTACAACAATATTCAGAAAAACGATTCTCTTAACAGAAGAATAAAAATTACATGGCATTAATCCTTAGAAATGGACTTAAAGCCCTTTTAATGTGTCTCGCTTGTGGGCTAATGCCTTCCGCTGTAAAAGCCGATACTCCCATTCCAACTTCTGTAGGATCAAGCTATGATGCAGTATTACACCGGCTGACCCTAACCGTAAACTGGACCTGGGGTTCAACCGCAAGCACAAAATACGTAACAGTTGCAGTATTTGCAGATTTGAACGCAGATGGTATTTCTCCTACATATTTAGATAACCCTGCAACATATACCAGTGGCGGTAATCCGTTCCCGGCAGGATTATCAGCAAGAGATGAGTTCCTCGGTCAATTAGCTATTTCTACTATCGAGGGTACCGCCTCCTCAAGTTTGTATCCTCAAGGAGATCATACCGACAATGGTATTGCGGCACAGAATGGATTTGGCCCTTCAGATCCGAGGGTTTTGTTTCCTTATGGTACTACGGGCGTAGGTACGGTAGGCAATTCCGGAACTTTCACACTTACGTATGATAACGTTTTTGTAAATCCAACAAAAATTTGTGTGGTAATGTATGATGTTCATCAAGGGAACCTGAACGATTTATCTGGGGGGCACTCGCCCAGAAGTGCAAATCCAGGCGTTAATACCGACAACTCAGTTAGCGAAGGAAATGGTCAGGGAACAGTAAGTTGCGGTAATTTGGTAGGTCTTAGATGTGCAGTTGATAAAACAGAAGCATCTTGTCAGAGCCAGGCGGCTATTAATGCATCTTATGCTGCATGGTTAGCATCCGTTACAGCTTCTGGGTGCAATGGGGTTTTGACAAACAATAGTACGGGAGCTCCCAGTGCTACAGGCGGTTCAAAAACAGTAACATTTACATACACACAAAGTGGTTGTAGCAATCAGAATGCCGTTACCACATGCACTGCAACTTTTACTGTACTCTCTTGTACTACTACTACATCTCCGGCTTATAACCCTGATATTAATGTTACATATGTAAATGTGCCTGTACCGGGTAATGTTCAAACCAACGACGTTGTTCCGTCAGGAACCGCATATGGAACACCTGTTCCTTTGACCGGTAACCCGTCAGGTGGAACTATTACCATGAATACCAATGGTACTTACAGTTTTGTTTCTCCTAACGTTGGCGTTTACCGTTATAATGTTCCGGTTTGTGTTCCGGGTCAGGCAGCACCCTGTCCTACCACTTTATTAACCATCACGGTACTGGGACCAAATTCAAATAACAATCCACCGGTTGCCAATACCGATATTGCTACCACTAGGCTCAATACGCCAGTAACTTTAAAAAGCCTGGCAAATGATTATGCTGGTAACTCGGGGGGGACTTTAAATCCGGCCAGTGTTGTAGTTGCGGTTAATCCATTACACGATACAACTACTGTAAATGCAACAAACGGTGATGTTACTTATACACCTACAGCAGGTTACAGTGGTAACGACACACTTACCTACAGGGTTTGCGACAACAGCGCACCTACAGCTTTGTGTGCCACTGCACTGCAGATTATTACCATCAAACCTGCCGGTGCACCCAACTCCACCATGGCAGCAGATGATTATGTATTTACTCCTATAAATACAGCAGTTAGCGGTAACGCACTTACAAATGACACTGATCCGGAAGGCAATTCGCAAAGTATCACGGCTCAAACGACAACAATAGCAGGAAAAGGTACACTTGTTCTTAACTCTAACGGTACCTTTGCATTCACCCCGGTTACAGGCTTCACCGGCCCCGTAAATTTCCCCTACACTACTACGGATAATGGTGTACCATCTGCATCCGCAAATGCTACCATTTATGTATTAGTGAGCCCTGCACAGTCTGCTGCAAGCCCCGACCTTACACCAAGGATTACGGCTAACCCGAATAATATTATTGGTCAAAGTGTTACAGAGATCACAATCCAGATCAATGAGTTGAAAAATGCACCAACGAACGGCAGCACAATAACCCTGTATGTAGATAAGCTTAGTTTCTTTAGTAATTTCTCATTCAACCCGGCACAGGCTACTAATAGTGCTTATCAATTGGTACAAAACAGCCAGTTTAGTATAGATGCAACCAGTAATCCTGATTTTTACATCATAACTACCAATGCGGTGTTCCAAAACTCATTACGACGTGTGGCCTTTAAAGTAACAGTAATAATTAACCGCCATCAATTATACTAATATAAATAATTAGTTGTATCTTGGATTTCTAAAATTTGAGATATGCGTTCACTACAAATTGCTGCTCATCTTACAAATGCTGTAGTTCAAAGCAAATTGGCAGCCAGCAGAAACACAACAAGCCAC
>JBBRCM010000039.1:0-25295 GCA_038204855.1 Chitinophagales bacterium | reverse complement strand
AAGTTGAAAGACCTATATCAGTATTTAATGAAGCTAGCAGAATACCAATTAGCTTAATTGAAAATAATAAATTGAAATGCTTTAATTGAATCATCGCTTCGATAGTTTTCCTCCTTTGGGGGTCTAAAGGAGGCCAAACTTAATTAATGAAACGTAGAGACTTTTTACGCACATCAGTTCCGGCAGTTGTTCTGCCTACGGTGATTAATGGCTTTTCGGTAAAAGCCTTTGCTGCCGAATCGACACTGGCACAATTGTTAAACGGCAGCACCCCAAACAATCATGTACTGGTAATTGTGCAGTTGAGCGGCGGTAATGATGGTTTAAATACGGTTATTCCAATAGAGAATTACAGCAACTATTTTAATGCCCGTAGTAATATTGCCATTCCGGAAAATAAAATATTACAGCTAACTGCAAAAACCGGTTTAAACCCTGCCATGGCGGGCATGAAGGCTCTATTTGACGAAGGTAAATTAAGTGTGGTGCAGGCTGCAGGTTATCCCACGCCAAATTTTTCGCACTTTCGTGCAACCGATATCTGGATGACTGCATCCGACAGTAACCAGGTTATTGTAAACGGATGGGGTGGACGCTTTTTAAATTATGAGTATCCAAATTTTCCGGTGGGCTATCCAAACAATACCATGCCCGATCCGTTGGGCATACAGATTGGTTCCACCACTTCATTAACTTTTCAGGGACCATCGGTAAGTATGGGTATGAGCATAAGTAACCCTACTAGCTTTTATAACCTGCTGGCCGGTGTAGAAGATCCGGCACCCAATACCAATGCTGGCAAGGAATTAAAATATGTAAGGCTGGTTGCCAAACAAACATCAGCCTACTCAACCGTGGTTAAAGCCGCAGCCAATGCGGTAACGCAGCAGGCTCCTTACCCAGGCAATAATCCACTGGGCGATCAGCTTAAAATTGTAGCCCGATTAATTAAAGGCGGATTAAAGACAAAAATTTATATGGTGAGTTACGGAAGTTTTGATACGCATTCTTTACAAACCACTACAACCGATACAACGGTTGGAAGCCATTCTAATTTATTAAAAAATGTAAGCGATGCCATCAAAGCTTTCCAGGATGACCTGAAATTTTTACAGGTAGAAGAAAGGGTAGTGGGCATGACCTTTTCTGAATTTGGCCGCCGCATAAAAAGCAATAGCAGTAACGGAACCGATCATGGTGCGGCTGCACCTATGTTTTTATTTGGCAAGAATGTGATATCGAAAGTGTGGGGCGATAATCCTTCCGTACCGGCCAATGCGAGTGTTAATGATAACATACCGATGCAGTACGATTTCAGAAGTGTGTATGCATCGCTGATGGAGAACTGGCTCTGTGTAAAAAATGCGGACCTGCAACAGATCATGCTCAAAGATTTTCAGCAACTGGCATTGGTAAACAGCACAACGTGTAAACCACTGCCACCCATTACTGCAGGTACCAGTTACCTTGAAATTTGGGGCACACCATTTACACAAAAAACCCTCATCAAATACAAAACAGATGGCGGCCATACACTATTACAGATATTTGATACCATGGGACGTTTAATTATTACACCGGTTGACGCTGACCTGCCTGCCGGTTTTTACAATTATACTTACAACAGCGGAGCCTTGCCTGCAGGGGTGTATTATGCACGGCTCCAAAACGGGCCTATGCAACAGGTAAAGGCAATGATTAAAGTGAAGGGGATGTAAATGCAGACTTTACTTTAATTACCATACCTGAATGCCCATGTTACCATTTCATCCATTATCAAGGTCTTTATTTTGGAGTCATTAAAATTCAGGTCGTGGCCTGCGCCTTCAACAGGCATAAATTTATGTATGATACTCTTCGATTGTAAAAGGCTGTCTAATTTAACCGACTGAGAATAAGGAACCGTTTTATCAAGGGTGCCGTGTATAAGTAAGGTCGGGATATTTTTTATATGATATACAGGGCTGGATGCTCTGTAACCTGCTGGCTGTGGCTGCCCAACCACATATTTACCATTTGTCATTTTTTCAACAACATTCAGCATACCAATCCTTGCTTGATAATTCAGGAAAGCAGTATCCGTTATATCAGTTGGTGCAGACTCGGCAATAATAGCACTTATTTTTTTGCTGCTGCTGTACGCATACAATAAAGCCAGGTGCCCCCCTGCACTATGGCCCGATGTTATAAAACCATCTTTACGGGTATGCCATTGGTCAGCGTGTGCAATACAGTAGTTAACAGCGCTATCAATATCGGCAAGCATTTCAGAATAGTGTGTTTGCAGGTTGTCGGCTAAACGATAGTTGAGGTTAATGCTTGCTATGCCTTTTGCCATCATTGCTTCCTGTACGGCAGTATTCAGAAATTTATCTCCCATTACCCATGCCCCGCCATGAATTAAAATTATAAAAGGAGTTTTTGCATTTCTGTTTGAGGGCAGATAAACATCCATTTTGCTGGATCGGAAAGAACCATACGAGACATTTCTTATTTTTTGTTCGGTAATATCCTGCGCAAAGGCTTTGTTCAAATTCAAGATTGTAATAACACTTACTGTGACAATGGTAACCAATAATCGTTTCATAATTAATGTTTGCTGAACTTTAAGTTAACTATGCAAAAGAAACGAATAAAATTGAATTGTAGATTGGTTAAGATCAACATGGTGATTCAATAGATAAATGCAATAATTAAAGTGATTTAAAATATTTTTATGTAAATGATTTTATTTTCCCATCATGTTGCCAAACATTGTTATGAGAAAATTTTATTTCGTTGCCGCACTTATCCTGTTATATATCATTACAGTTAAAGCACAAATGCCACAACTAACTGTTGATGGTAAAACCAATAATGGTGTACAGCTACAGGCATTAAAAATAGATGTGAAAGTATGTGGAACAGTTGCCAGAACCACCTGGCAAATGACTTTTAAAAATATCAGCAGTAAAATACTTGAAGGCACTTTAAATTTTCCGTTAAAAGATGGACTGAGCGTAAGCCGGTATGCTTTGGATATTAACGGCAAGCTAAGAGAAGCAGTGCCTGTTGACAGGGCAAAGGGCACTGAAGTGTTTGAAGCCATTGAAAGAAGAAGAGTTGACCCGGGGCTTTTAGAAAAAGTGGATGGGAATACTTTTCGTACAAGAATTTATCCCATTAATCCAAATAGTACCAGAACAGTTTTAATTGGTTACGAAGAAGAGTTGCCCATCGGCACTGGCTCTGCATTACACTATTACCTTCCTTTAAACCTGAGAGATACTGTTACAGATTTTAGGCTAGATGTGTCCGTAATTCAATCTGCAACACAGCCCGTTTTTGATTCATCTCTTAATGAAAATATTCAGTTCAGCAGCAGCAACAACCAGTATACAGCAACTTTTAAAAAAAGTAATTATGTGCCTGGTTCTTCACTTTCTTTCAGCATACCTAAACCTGCGGATGCAACAGATATAATGCTGCAGGAGTTTGAAAACAAGTATTACTTTCTGATTAACACCGCAATTGCAAAAAATGAAAGGGAAAAAACACTGCCATTGTCGGTTGGCTTACTATGGGATGCTTCTTTAAGCGGCAGTACCCGTAATACAAAAATGGAAATGGAATTACTAGATGCATATTTTAAAAAACTGAACAATGCAACTGTAAACCTGGTGGTTTTCAGCAATACCATAAAAAGTACAAAGCAGTTTTACATACACAATGGTGCCTGGGCTGAAATGAAAAAATTTATTGAAGAACTAAACTATGACGGCGCTACAAACCTGGGGAATCTGATTTTAAAAAATATAAAAGCTGATGAGTTTATATTAATAAGCGACGGGCATCAAACGCTTGGTAACAATCAAATACAATTATCTGATAAGCTTGTTTACTGCATCAATAGTTCTGCTGCAGCGGATTACAGCAATATGAAATTTATAGCTGCTAAAACATTCGGGCTGGTTATTGATTTACAAAATACAAATATCGCCGATGCATTGAAAAAACTTACCAATGTTCCTTTCAGTTTCCTCGGAATAAAGCAGAATGATTTTATAAAGGAACATTACCCTTCAATGCCGGTTGCTGTTAATACAAATTTTTGTTTGGCTGGTATTGCCGAAGGGGGTATTCAGGAGATCAAACTTCAGTTTGGCTTTGGCAACAAAATTACTTATGAAAAAACCATAGACATAAATGCAGAAACACAGCTTTGCGAAAACTTTGATATCGCAAAAGTATTTGCACAGAAGAAAATTGCAGAACTGGATATTCAATACAATCTAAATAAGCAGGAAATAGAAAGAACGGGCAGACAGTTTGCAGTTGTTACCAGAAACACATCTTTAATAGTGTTGGAAACAATCAACGATTATATTCAGTACAAAGTGGAACCTCCTGCGGAATTAAGTGCAGAATATGACAGTATAATGAAACAAGGTCGTAATGATATCATCACAAAAAAGAAAGATGAGTTAGAAAATTCTTTGGACATGATTGCAGATTTAAAAGAATGGTATAACAAAAAACCGGTGACGAAAAGGACTCCAAAGCAAGAAACTACTTCAGAAATTACAGCAGCACCTTCTCCTAATAATCCGTTTCCGGCAGCTCAGCCTGCAACTGAAGCTGCCAGACCAGTAAGACCATCAGTGCCTGCGCCTCCCGGCAATTCAAAAATTATTTCCGGAACTGTTACTGATTTAGATGGTAAGCCAATTTCATTTGCATCAATAAAAGTTAAAGGTACTAATAGTGGCATTTCAGCCGATGCTAACGGGCATTATTCAATCAGGTTAATTCCAGATGCTTCCTTAATTATTTCCGGAGCAGGTTTTAAAGAAACTGAGGTAGCAGTGGGTGCTCAGGCTAATTTAAGCACAGCTATGGAAAAAGAAAGTGGTGCTGAGCTAACGGAAGTAGTAGTAACGGGCGGTTATAGCAACAGGCGTATGGTAAGAAGTTCTGGCTCCTCCGTTCAAACCTTCGATCCTCAACAATTAAATACAATCCGCGAAACAAACATAAACAACGCATTGGCAGGCAAGGTAGCAGGTGTGCAGGTTTACAGCCAGTCTGCAGCATTAGGAAGAGAAACTATAATAAGGTTACGTGGTCAAAACGGACTTTCATCAGGTTCAGGTACGTTATATGTTGTTGATGGTACAATTTTACACGGTTCCGGAAATGTTAATCCCGATGATGTTAAGGATATTACGGTATTACAAGGCCCTGCTGCTGCAGCTTTGTTTGGCACGGTTGGATCAAATGGCGCTGTGATAATTACCACAAAAAATTTCAAGCCGGATTCTGAGTATAAAAAAATACAGGATAAAATAGCAGCAGAAAATAAAACAGATGCAGCCCCTTTTGACGTAAATACATTTGACTACATCAAAGAAATAAAGCAAACAGAAAAAACAAGCCGTTATTTAAAATATCTTGAGTTGCGGCAATATTTTATCAGCAGGCCAACTTACTTTTTTGATGTTGCGACATACCTATTAAAATCCGGCGATAAAGTAAATGGACTTACCGTACTTTCTAACCTGGCAGAGTTGGAAAACGGGAGTTACGAACTTTACAAAATGCTTGGGTATAAGTTAAAGGAAGCTGCTGATTATGAAGGAGAGATATCTGCGTTTAAAAAAGTACTGGAATTGCGGCCCTCAGATCCGCAGAGTTACAGGGATTGTGCCCTTGCCTATATCGATCTGGGGCATTACCAACAGGCATTAGATATGTTGTATGCGGGCCTTACAAAAAGTTACAGCGATGAAATGAATGAAATGTATGACGGCATTGAAGAAATATTTTTATCTGAAATCAACCATATCATTTCGCTACATAAAGGCAAATTAAATTTCAAAAATATTGATAAAAGGATAATCACTCCCTTACAGGCAGATATCAGGATAGTTATGAACTGGAATATGAATAACACAGATATAGATCTGTGGGTAACTGACCCTAATGGAGAAAAATGTTTTTTCAGCAATACAGAAACTGCAATTGGGGGAAGAATTTCGGATGATTTTACTGAAGGGTTTGGCCCCGAACAGTTTATGCTAAAAAGTGCAATAAAAGGTAAATATAAAATTGAGATAGATTATTACGGAGATACACAGATGACCCTTGCGGGCCCCACAACAATTATGGCAGAAATCTATCTTCACTATGGAACTGATAAAGAGGAAAAAAAGATTGTTACCCTTCAAATGCAAAAAGAAAAAAAAGGCGCAATTTTTATTGGTGAGTTGGAAATGTAAAACAGTAAGGGTCATTGTAAAATGGCTCTTGCTTTTTTAATTACATTTGCATGTTTAAAGTTAAACTCATGCAGCTCATTCCAGTAACAGATAAAATAACCGCCCAACAGTTTCTACAAGTTGCTGTTGATTTAAATAAAAACGACCCCAACTGGATCCGTCCACTGGATAAGGATATTGACGAAGTTTTTGAAAAAGAAAAGAACAAAGCCTTTCGATTTGGGGAAGTGATACGCTGGATATTAAAAGACGATGCAGGTAAACTGATTGGCCGCATTGCTGCTTTCACTAATAAAAAGTATAAGAATAAGGGCGATGATGTGCCCGTGGGGGGTATTGGCTTTTTTGAATGCATTAACGACCAGGCAGCAGCCGACCTGCTGTTGGATAATGGCAGGCACTGGCTAATACAGCACGGTATGGAAGCAATGGACGGCCCCATTAACTTTGGCGAACGCGACCGCTGGTGGGGGCTTATTACCGAGGGCTACACACCGCCCTTGTATTGCATGAATTACAACCCGCCTTATTACGTTACGCTTTTTGAAAACTATGGGTTTAAACTTTTTTTTAACCAGATATGTTTTGGTCTGGATGCAAAGAAACGACTGGCCCAAAAAACTATAGAGCGGCATAAAGTGCATGACGACAATCCCGACATCAGCTTTGAGACTATGAAAAAAAATAACCTGGCAAAATATGCCGTGGATTTTGTGGAAGTGTATAATAAGGCTTGGGCAGGCCATGGAGGTTTAAAGCAAATGAATAAGGAGCAGGTTTTGCTGATGTTTAAAAAAATGAAACCGGTAATGGATGAAGATGTTTTGTACTTCGCCTATTACAAAGGCACGGCCATTGCTATGTTCATCAACCTGCCCGACATCAACCAATATTTTAAACACCTGAATGGGAAATTTGGTTTGTTGCAAAAACTGGAATTTGTGTGGCGGCAAAAATTCAGAAAATCGAGAAAGTTTGTGGGAATGGTTTTTGGGGTAGTGCCCGAATGGCAGGGAACGGGCATAGATTCATACATTATTGGTGAGTGCAGCAGAATTGTACAAATACCCAACCAGTTATACCTGGAATATGAAATGCAGTGGATCGGCGATTTTAATCCCAAAATGATAAATGTAGCCGAGAGTTTTGGCGATACCTTCCGCAGCCGAAACCTTGCCACTTACCGCTATTTATTCGACAGAACAAAAGAATTTCACCGCCACCCGACGGTATCGTAAGAACTGCCTTCGGCAGCGTTTGTATCTGCGATACAAAGTTATTGGCCACGGATTGCACGGATTGGCACGGATTAACTGGCCCGCCGATTTCGTAGATTTTAAAAATTTCCTTTCTGCGACATCTGCGAAATCGGCGGGCAACCTTTTTTGCTGAGGGCAAAAACAATCCGTGTAAATCCATGAAATCCGTGGCTAGCAAAAACAAATTCTTTTTTACAATTTAGATTACCGAAATTAGCAGCGTATGGATGATAAGTTTATTGTATCGGCAAGAAAATACAGACCACAGAATTTTTCAACTGTGGTTGGGCAGGCGCATATTACCACAACCTTAAAAAATGCTATTAAAAATAACCAACTGGCGCATGCATTTTTGTTCTGTGGTCCAAGAGGTGTGGGTAAAACAACCTGTGCCCGTATTTTAGCAAAAACCATCAACTGCGAAAATCAAACGAGCGAAGGCGAAGCCTGTAACACCTGCAACAGCTGCGTTTCTTTTGATGCTGGTACCTCCATGAACATTCATGAACTGGATGCTGCCAGTAATAACTCGGTAGATGACATCCGCAGCCTGGTAGAGCAGGTACGCTTTGCACCTCAGGCCGGTAAATACAAGGTATATATTGTGGATGAGGTACACATGCTCAGTTCATCGGCTTTCAACGCCTTTTTAAAAACGCTGGAAGAACCGCCGCCTTACGCTATTTTTATTTTAGCAACAACAGAAAAGCATAAGATACTGCCAACCATCCTCAGCCGTTGCCAGATATTTGATTTTAAAAGAATTACCAACAACGATACCATTGAGCACCTGCAGGAAATTTGTGAAAAGGAAAACATAAAAGCTGAGCGTGCCGCCCTGCATGTGATTGCACAAAAGAGCGAAGGCTGCATGAGGGATGCATTGAGTATTCTTGATAAAATTGTAAGCTTTAGTAATGGCAAGTTAACATACAGCAATACTTTAGAGCATCTGAATATTTTAGATGAAGATTATTATTTTAAAATGCTGGATTGTATGCAGCAACAGCATTTGAGCGATGCCATGCTGCTGTACGATGAAATAAACCGCAAAGGTTTTGAAGGTGATACTTTGCTGGAAGGCTACAGTGAATTTATAAGAAACCTGTTGGTTAGTAAAGATACAAAAGCAGCCATACTGCTTGAAGTTGCCGACGATTTCAAACAAAAATATTTGCAGGCTGCACAGCAAATCTCTACCGGCTGGTTAATAGCTGCGCTGAATTTGCTGAACGAATCCGAAATAAATTATAAGCAGGCACGCAACAAACGCCTGCATGTAGAGCTCGCAATCATCAAGCTTTGCTACCTGTTACAAGCTGTTGAAATGGTTAACCATGATGGTGCTGTTTCAAAAAAAAAAGTAGTTGAAACTGCACGGCCGGTTGCATTTAAATCTATTCAGCCAATCAGGGTTAAGGAGCAGGAAGCACCGGTTATTATTCAGCCTTTCAACGAAAAAAAAACTGAAGCCAGCCTGGCGGACGGACAGGCAAAACTAATTATTGAAGAACCCGAACAGCGCATTGAAAAAAAAGTTACCATTGAATCAACACCGGGCCAGGTCGAACCAAAAAAATCATTAGGTTCATTAGATGCCATCCGTAAAAAAGTATCTGCCCAAAATAAAAACGGTAAAGAAGTTAAGGCATTAACAGAAGATGAGCTTAGGGTTTGCTGGGATAAGTTTATTGAAAAACTCATTGCAAAAAAGAATCACTCGGCCGTTACTAATTTTAAAATGGCTGAGCTGAAAATTCTTGATAATAATTCGATAGAGATCATTACAGAAAATAATATTCAGCAAAAATTTATCGAGCAGGAACGTGCCGAACTGGTGGATGACCTGCAGGAATTCTTTTGTAATCGTCAACTCACATACAACGTTATTATCATCGAAAAAGAAGGAACTGGCGAGGTTACCGAAAAACCCTTAAGCTCCCGGGAGCAATATCAAAAAATAATAGAAGAATACCCGCTGGTTAAAGAATTAAAAGACAGGCTGCGGCTTGAACTCGATTATTAGCCAAAACAGCTTTTCTTTTCCCTATTTTGCCGTAATTTCGAACCTCAATCTAAAATAAGCGATTTATACTATGGCAGAAGTGATACGCATGCCGCTTTTAAGCGATACCATGACCGAGGGGAAAATAATATCCTGGAACAAAAAAGTTGGGGATAAGGTGAAAGCTGATGATGTGCTTGCCGATGTGGAAACTGATAAGGCAACCATGGAAGTAAATGGCTACGTAGATGGAACCTTGTTATACATCGGCGTACCTGCCGGCGAAGCTGCAAAGATTAACCAGATTATTGCTATTGTTGGTAAGGAAGGCGAGGATTATAAAAGCCTGTTAGATGGTGGAGATGCTGCAGCAAACCCTGCTGAGCAGCAAAAAGCCGAAGCCCCAAAAGCCGAAGAACCAAAAGCTGCCGCACCAGAAACGTCTCAACCACAAACCACAAATTTATCCACCAAAGCTATAGCGAAGGTGGACAACAAACCACAAACCATTTCTCTTCCCGCAGGTACCAAAGAAATTCGTATGCCTTTATTGAGCGATACCATGACCGAAGGAAAAATTGTTTCCTGGAATAAAAAGGTAGGCGATTTTGTAAAAGCAGATGATGTTTTGGCCGATGTGGAAACGGATAAAGCAACTATGGAAGTGGTAGGTTACGAAGAAGGCACATTGTTGTATGTAGGCGTAGAAGCCGGTAGTGCTGCAAAAATAAACCAGATCATTGCTATTGTTGGTAAAGCAGGAACCGATGTGAGTGCTTATGTAGCTGCTGAAAAAGCCGGAGGAAATGCTGCTGCAACCAATGCACCTGCTGCTGAAAGCGAACCACCCACAAACGACCAACCACCAACAACAAACAGTTCTGAGAGTCATGCGGATGAACAACTTTCAGCGGCCAACAGCCAACGCCTTAAAGCATCTCCACTTGCAAAGAAATTAGCTGCTGATAAAGGAATCGACATAAGCAAAGTAAACGGTAGTGGCGATGGCGGAAGAATTACTAAAAAAGATGTGGATGGTTATGTACCAACTACAGCCCCGGCTGCAAATGCTGTTGGAGGTAAGCCTGCAGCAGTAGCCACCACTTTCTCAGGAGCTGCTGAGGGCCACACCGATGTACCGTTAACAAAAATGCGTAAAGTAATTGCACGCCGGCTTGGTGAAAGCATGTTTAGTGCACCGCATTTTTATTTAACCATGGAGATAAACATGGATAATGCCATGGCTGCACGTACACAGTTAAATGAAATAAGCCCGGTAAAGATTTCTTTTAATGATTTTATTATAAAAGCAGTTGCTTTATCGCTGCGCCAGCACCCTGAGGTTAACAGCAGCTGGATGGGCGACTTTATCCGCATAAATCATGATATTCATATCGGCAGTGCAGTAGCCACGCCCGATGGTTTAATAGTGCCGGTAATTAGTTTTGCCGATCAGAAAACATTATCACAAATTGCTGCCGAAGCAAAGGAATTATACGGTAAGGCAAAAGATAAAAAAATACAACCCAGCGAATTCACTGGTAATACATTCACTATTTCCAATTTGGGTATGATGGATATTGAAGAATTTACGGCTATCATTAATCCGCCTGACAGTGCAATTTTAGCCGTTGGCCGCATTAAAGAAACTGTTGTTAAAAAAGGCGACGGCTTTGGGGTAAGCAACTTTATGAAACTAACCATGAGTTGCGATCACCGTACGGTGGATGGTGCTGTGGGAGCCGCTTTCCTGCAAACGCTTAAGAAATATTTAGAGAATCCGGTGACTATGTTACTGTAATTTTCTTGTCAAAATAAAGTAAGGCGTCGGCAATAAAAGCTGACGCTTTTTTAGGACTAGTCATTTGCGCATCCATTTTAATTTTAACCCAGATTTTGCAGTTGAAATCGTAGCGAGGGTTTCAAATACAAAACAGATAAAGGTTTCAGGCTATTTTTTGGATGAAAGAATAGTGCACTATTTTGAATTCAAAAAATGTTCTGAAAGGCTTAGCTGTGAAGGATTGGGAAGCCGCAGTAGATTTCAAGTGCAAAATCTGGGTTAAAATCGAAGCCCGGTAAAAAACCTACTCCGCCATCAATTGCATTGCGCAGGCAACGGTCTTCGGTTGTATCGGCCTTAACTACTTTCACCATTTCTTTTGTAAGGCGGCTCGTCATACGGCCGTCTTTTGCATTCAGCAATAATGATTTGATGGCTTTACGCAGGATTTTGCCTGCTTAGCCTGCACGGTCAAATTCTGCATTGTTCTCCCGGGTGCGTTGAAATGATTTGTATGTTGCGATGGGTTTGCCAATATCACTTTTTACTTTTACCAGGTAGCCGTCTTGTGTTAATGCCACGTTGTTTTGCCATGATTGCTTTTTTTAGTTGTAATTGAATGAATGCTGCCGTATGATTCATGCTGAGCACTTGTACGGTAGCAAGGGTTGGATTTTTTGTTTCGCCTGCGGCGATGTTTTTTGCCACGGATTTCACGGATTTACATGGATGTTTTTTTGCCTGCAGCAAAGGTTTTTGCCACCACAAGGCAAGAATGATTCCCTGTGGGAATGTTTTTTTAGCCCGGGAACCGTGAAGTCGGAAAGGTTCCTCTGCGGTGATTTTTTTTTGTCACAGGCACAGAAGCTTTGAATGTTCTTTTGCCTGCTGCAATGGTTTTGCCACGGCTGCCACGGATTAGCACGGATTTTATTCACCTGCGGTGAATTGGTTGGTCCGCAGATGCCGCAGAAGAGCGAATGTACTTTACGGTTTTGTTATTGAGCGCTGTTGTAATAATTTGCAAGCGTGCTCAAATACAAATTTAACAAACGGTTACTCTTTTGATGAATGAAATAACTGCGCCAGTCATGAAATGCGGAGGGTTTGCCGGATTGTATGGTTTTGTCATTTTTACAACCCCACTTTCAAATTACCTCCGGTAGCTATCGTAATAATTGCCCCAGGGTTTACTTGTATGGTTTTGCAATGCCCTATAACAGTATTGGCAATTACAGGAAAGAATGGTCTGCCGGACGGTATAACCACATCTTTGGTAACAGAAGGCACAATGGCCGACGACCAGTTGGCCGGATCCATCCAGTCGGTGCTGCTGTTGCCCACCCAGGTGAAGGTATTACTTACCAGCGTGCCGCCTGTAAAGGCCACTTTATTATCGATGCTCCAGGAACCATTGGCATCAAGGCTTCTGATGCCTAATTTGTGAGCGCCATTGGGCACCACCGAAATATCTGCATTAAAAATAACGCTGGCTACATCGGCAGCAGCCACAATAGTTACGGGTGTACCATTGCCATAACCCGGGTCGGTATCAATAAAATATTCCAGCCGCACTACCTGGGGTTGTGGCAAAGCACAGCTACTGGTATAAGGTTTGAGAAAAATCCATTTGTTATCCATGCTCCACACGCCATTGGCATCAAGGCTTCTGATACCAACAATATGTACACCCTGGAAAAGTGGAGCAAGGCCAATATTTATACTTAAACCTCCAAGGTCTTGGCCCGGGGTAATACTGATGGGTGTTGCATTGCCATAACCCGGATCAGTATCTAAAAACCATTCCACCCGGTTAATGTTTGGCTGAACAACTGCCCCGGTGCCGGGATATGGTTTTACAAAAAGCCATTTGTTATCTAAGCTCCACACCCCATTAGCATCAAGGCTGCGTACGCCAAAAATATGCACACCAGTAAAAAGTGGGGCAAGCCCGATGTTCACTGCAAGATTTGATAAATCCTCCCTGGGGACAATACTTATATCTGTTCCGTTACCATAACCAGGGTCCGCATCTAAATACCATTCCACCCGGTTAATATTTGGCTGAACAACTGTACCGGCAACGGGATAAGGTTTTAAGAAAAGCCATTTGTTATCTAAGCTCCAGGAACCATTCGCATCACGGCTGCGTACTCCCAATATGTGTACCCCTGAATTTAATGGAACAAGATTAAGATTGATAGCAGTACTTACATCGTTGGTTCCGCTGAAACTAAGGCTGGTTGCATTGCCATAACCCGGGTCTGCATCTAAATAATATTCAATCCTGTTAATATTGGGTGGCTGAGCCGCAACGGAAATAAATTGGGCAATGCCAATAAAAAATAATACCCATTGTACAAGGCCAGCCTTATTGTATAAATAACTTTTCATCATTGCGCCTGGTTAATTATTTCCTCTTGTACTCACATTTATTTGTATGGTACCTCCCGCAGGGTTATTACCCTGTGGTGATGATAAAGCATATATGGTTGGTATAGTGGGAATGGTTGACAGTTTATAAGGTGATGGGCCTGCAAACATTCCTATGGGGGTGCCACCGGCACCAAGTGTAAGAGCCGGGCTGGCTGCATTAAGTAGATATCTGGCATCTGCACTGGTGGCACCAATTAAAGGCCATGCTGTAAAAATAGCTGCGGCATTACCAATGGGTGTTGTCACATTACCGGTACCTGTACCCCAATTGGTTGCTGTGTTTGTTTGCAATGCAAGGTTATAATTAAAAATAGTATTGCCTCCATTACCAAAAGTGAAGGAATTAGTATTGTTGGCCAAGACTGTACTGTAGTAACAAACAAAAATATTATTTTGAAGCAGGTAGGCGCCACCACCTAATTCAATAGTACTGTTATTTGAAAAAGTAGTGCCACCTCCATTTGCATTTCCAGCATTTTGAGTGGCATCATAAGCCCAAATATTATTAGATAAATTTCCGCTGTAAGTATTTCCCGGAAGTGTGGAAAAACTTGTCATTAAATTATTACTGACATTCATATTGCTGACGATTGAACCATTGGTGTAATAATTCAGAAGATTTAGCCTGTAATTTTGTGTTACCTGCAAATTGTTAACAGTGGCAGCAGGGCTGGTGTATGCAACATAAACAAGTAATTCACAATTTCTTGTAATGGTTATATTATTTTCCTGCACATAAATCGTACCTCCGTTAAATCCTGTTACAACAGAACCATCGCTTCCTGCAGTAAAAGTAACGCTGCCAAGTGCCGCCAATCCCGGGAAAGCCTGTTGGTTTGCATTTCCCTTTGGCGTGCTGGTTGGGTCAAGCCAGTTACCAGGGCCAATTAGATAAAGTTTTTTACTGATGGTACCAGTTAGAGTTGTGCTGGGAAACATAAAAATAGTGTCGTTTGCAGCGGCGGCGGTATAAGCAGCGGCAAAAGTTAAATAGTCAGTACCCGAAACAGGACTTCCAAAAAATCCTACCCGCCGTATTTTGGCAGAAGCACTGTTAAGCGTGCAGCAGGTGATGAATGATAACACAATCAATTTTTTCATCTTTTACTTTTTAGATATAATAAAATAGATACGACAGGGATAATAAAGAACGCAAAAAAAAATGCCGCTTTTAAGTGACACTTTCAGAAACAAGGCGGGTTAATAAAAAAAATATTGTCTTGCTATCTAAAGTCTTTGCCATTCAATATCCTGTAAAGTCACAATTTATTTTTGTTAACTGCCATTGAAATGAGTTAATGGTAGTTTTGGTTTAGGCTTTGGCTTCGGGCAAACAATATAAAGCCTGCGGTATTAAGCAATCCTGCATTAGTTTCGTTTAAAATTCAAATCCGGAAAATCGAAACTAAAATTACTGTGGGGGAAAAGAAGGGTTATATTTTTTCGCCAGTTGGCGTTACTGCGAAAGTTAAAAAACTATACCCATAACAAGCGTTGTTGTTAGGGGTCGGAGGTATGGCGGAGATTGTGGTTTAGGCACGGGCACTCAGGTTAATTTTTCCATAGCTACTTTTAATAAATTTTGCCCGGCTGTTGTTATCACAAAAATTTCTTTCAGTTGTTTGCTGCTCATTTTTGCATTGGCATACACGCCTTCATGCTTTTTATACCGCTCGGCTTGTATTTCTCTTGCTTTAATTACACGCTCTCTTACAATACTGCTTTTTTCATATTCCTGTGCCGATGATAATTTACTAAATGCAAGGGGCGTTACTTCCTCATGCATGTCAATCCTGTCTAACAACGGCCCTGATATTTTATTTAAATATTTTTGCACTGCATCCGGCGGGCAGGTACATTCTTTTTCCGGGTGATTAAAAAAACCGCTTGGACAGGTATTCATAATGGCTATCAACATAAAACTCGCCGGAAAATCCAAAGCAATTTTTGCACGGGAGATAATTACTTTTCTTTCTTCCATCGGCTGGCGCATTACCCCCAATACCTGCCGTTTAAATTCGGGCAGTTCATCTAAAAACAAAACACCATTATGTGCCAGCGAAATTTCGCCGGGCTGCGGAATACCGCCACCGCTAACCAAAGACACGTCTGTTATATTAACTAAGTTTCATTATCTTAGCTAAATACCATAAATAAGTTATTTAAAAATTTGCTGCTCCATATTGCCGGGTATCTACATGCGATAAATAAAATTTTATTATTTTTTTAAAAAATTAAACAATGAAAAAAAAATATCCGAATTTTCGTTATTTGCCTTCTTATCTGCAATGTTGCAATTGCACAAAGCGTATCTATTAACAACGATGGTTCTCCACCATCGGCAAGTGCTATTTTGGATGTAAAGCATGCTAATAAAGGTTTGCTTTTACCAAGGGTAGCACTCACAGGAACAGATGATGTGGTAACAATCCCTGCTCCGGTAATATCATTATTGGTTTTTAATACGGCAACCACTTCGGGAGGAACGGCAGTTAGTCCTGGTTATTATTACTGGAGTGGGAGTGCATGGCTTTTACTAAATACTGGTGCGGGCTCAGGTTCTGGATGGCAACTGACTGGCAATGCCGGCACTTAAAGTGCCACCCATTTTATTGGCACAACTGATAATGTACCATTAATCTTTAAAGTAAATAATACAAAAGCCGGGCGGGTGGATAACGTTTTGTACAATACTTTTTTTGGCTATCAGTCTGGCAATGCAGGACCCACTGGTAATTACAACACAGGTATAGGGTTTGCTTCTTTATATTCAAATACCGCAGGAACCTATAACACTGCAACGGGAATTGATGCACTTCAAATAAATACAGCAGGAAGTTACAACACTGCAAATGGCGCTTATGCTCTTTATAATAATTCAACCGGAAACTTCAACACTGCAACCGGCTATGGGGCACTTCAGTCAATCTAGGCAAATTCAAACTATAATACTGCGAACGGATATGCTTCACTTTTTACAAACTCCACCGGTTTAAATAATACTGCAGGTGGAGCACTGTCGCTGTATGCCAATACAACTGGTGGAAATAACACAGCATATGTTGTTAATGCGCTTAATTCTAATAACACCGGAAATAATAATACTTCCAGTGGATACAATACACTTCGTTTCAATACCACAGGTTTCAGTAATGTAGCTTTTGGGGTTAGGGCATTGTATACGAACACCACTTCGTCAAACCTGGTTGCCATAGGTGATTCTGCATTAAACAAAAACCTTGGCGGTATAGCAAATACTGCTGTTGGTTCAAAATCCCTTTATGCAAATACTTCAGGTAGCTATAATACAGCTAATGGCTTTAATGCACTTCAAAATAATACCATAATAACAATTCTGCATTTGGTTTTTCTACCCTTAAGAGCAATACAACAGGAGCAGACAATACAGGAAATGGAGCCTCTACACTTTTTAACAATACTACAGGAATAGGGAACACGGCAAATGGAGCCTATTCCCTTTTTGCAAACACTACGGGTGATAATAATACAGCAAATGGGTCTTATGCACTTTTTTCCAACACTACAGGATATAGCAATGTTGCTTTGGGCATTAAGGCCTTGTTTTCAAATACGAACGGGTCAAACAATGTTGCCATTGGCGATTCTGGTTTACTTAATAATACGGGTACTTTTAATACGGCTGTAGGTGCAAGGGCACTTTATTTGAATACAACAGGTGCCGTAAATACTGCTGTTGGTAAAAGCGCTGGTTTCTCAAACACCACAGGTAACGAAAATTCATTTTTTGGTGTGAGGGCCGGAGCCAACAATACTGAAGGTGTAGCCAATTCTTTTTTTGGCCGTGATGCAGGTTACAATAATACCACAGCTTTTTTCAATTCTTTTTTTGGAGAACATGCTGGTTATAATAATACGACAGGTTTTCGAAATTCTTTTTTTGGAGCCTCTGCGGGAAATAACAATACTACAGGTCATGACAATGCTTTTTTTGGCTTGAATACAGGCTCAGCAAACACTATAGCTAATTACAATTCATTTTTTGGAAGTGGCGCAGGTTCATCAGACTCAACGGGCAGTGAAAATGTATTTTTTGGCTATGCTGATGTTCTCTAACCGGTACGGGGTCTTTTAATTCTTTTTTGGATATGCTGCTGGTTTGAACAATGAACAAGGTAATGAAAATGCATTTTTTGGCAGATCTGCCGGTTACTCGAACAGAACAGGAAGTAACAATTCTTTTTTTGGGAGACAGGCGGGAACCTCCAATATTTCAGGAACCTATAACACTGTATTGGGTAACATTGCTGATGTAAGTTCAGGTTCGCTAACTAATGCAATGGCAATTGGATATGCTGCAATTGTTTCAGCAAGTAATACTGTGCAGATAGGTAATTCAGCAATTTCAGATGTTTATTTTGGAAATGGAACTGCTGTATTACATGCTAATAGTGTGATAACACCTTCAGATAAAAGGTTTAAATACAACATTCAAAACAACGTTCCGGGATTGGATTTTACTAAAAAATTACAACCCGTTACCTATTATTTTGATGAACAAAAATTAGCTGAGTATACTAAAACAGGGATCATCAATAACAGCATAATAAAACCAGCATCATACAGCGGAATAAAACAATTACATACCGGCTTTCTTGCGCAGGATGTTGAAAGAACAGCGAATGAATTAGGCTACAGGTTTGATGGAGTTCATACACCTGCTAATGATAAGGATCATTACAGTCTTTCCTACAGCCAGTTCATTATGCCTTTGGTAAAATCTGTGCAGGAACAACAGCAAATTATTGAGGAGCAAAATTTGCAAATCAATAAGCAGCAAACGGATGTAGAAATTTTAAAACAAATAATTGATAACCTCACTAAGAAAGTAAACAGCTTAATGCGTAATTAATATTCCAGGAATTATTTCAAGCACCCCATCCTTCCCTATCCAAACTCCTGTACTGTATCGCTTCTGCTAAATGCTCCGGTTTAATATCTTCGCTGGCTGAAAGATCTGCAATGGTACGGCTTACTTTTAAAATGCGGTCGTAAGCACGTGCACTCAGGTTTAATTTTTCCATCGCCACTTTTAATAAATTTTGCCCGGCTGTTGTTATCACACAAATTTCCTTTAGTTGCTTGCTGCTCATTTGTGCATTGGCATAAACACCTTCATTGTCTTTATACCGCTCGGCCTGTATTTCTCTTGCTTTAATTACACGCTCTCTTACACTGCTGCTTTTTTCATATTGCTGCGCCGATGATAATTCACTAAACGCAACAGGTGTTACTTCCACATGTAAATCAATCCTGTCTAACAATGGCCCCGAAATTTTATTTAAATATTTTTGTACTGCGCCGGGCGGGCAGGTACATTCTTTTTCCGGGTGGTTAAAAAAGCCGCAGGGGCATGGATTCATAGAAGCTATCAACATAAAACTCGCCGGAAAATCCAATGCAACTTTTGCACGGGAGATGGTAACTTTTCTTTCTTCCATCGGCTGACGCATTACTTCCAAAACCTGTCTTTTAAATTCAGGCAGTTCATCTAAAAATAAAACACCATTATGTGCCAGGGAAATTTCGCCGGGCTGCGGAATGCCGCCTCCGCCAACCAAAGCCACATCGCTTATGGTGTGGTGCGGACTCCGGAATGGCCGTTTACAAATCAATGTAGCATTCTCCGGAAGCTTACCCGCAACAGAATGAATCTTTGTTGTTTCCAATGCTTCCTGCAAACTCAATGGCGGCAGTATGGTTGGCAAACGTTTTGCCAGCATGGTTTTACCGGCGCCGGGCGGGCCAATCAGTATTGCATTGTGGCCACCTGCCGCTGCAATCTCCAGGGCACGTTTAATATTTTCCTGTCCTTTTACATCGCAGAAATCAATTTCAAAATCACTTTGTGCATTGGCAAATTCTTCACGGGTGTTTACAATGGTTGGCTCAATTGATTTTTCATCTTTAAAAAATTCAATCACTTCTGTAATATGCCCAACCGCGTAAACATTCAGGTTGTTAACCATCGCCGCTTCCCTTGCATTTTGTTTGGGCAGTATCAATCCTTTAAAACCTTCTTTACGTGCCTGTATGGCAATGGGTAATGCACCTTTGATGGGGCGTATCTCTCCATCCAGGCTTAGCTCGCCCATAATTACATACTCACTTAACCGCTCGGGGTTTTCAATTTGTTCGGTTGCGCCCAGCGTACCTATTGCAATGGGAAGATCGAAAGCAGTGCCTGTTTTTTTTATATCGGCCGGGGCTAGATTTACCACCAGCTTGGTACGGGGCATAAAATAATGATTGCTCTTGATGGCACTCTCTACCCGTTGCAGGCTTTCTTTAACGGCATTATCGGGCAGGCCAACAATATAATAATTTTGGCCCTGGTTGTTTACACTTACTTCAACAGTAATGGTAATTGCCTCCACTCCATAAACAGCACTGCCAAAGGTTTTAACCAGCATGGGTAGTAAATTTGGATAAAGTTAGAAAAACTTTAATAGGAAAGGGGAATAAATTTATGATAGGATTAAAAATATATAGTCACTTCAAGCCTTTCAACCTTTCTTTTAATATTTTATCTGATATATTGGAAGTGTCAGCCTTATCGTAAATGGAAAGAAGATAAATTGTTGTTTCAATTATTTGAACAAATGTGATAACCCTTGCTCCGCCAGACTTTCCTTTTCCCTTTGAAGTAATTGCCATTCTTATTTTATAGCAATCATTGCCAATGGCGATTCCCATCTTTGGCTCCTTTAAAAGTTTGGCAACTAAATCAATAATGTCTTTTTTAACCGAAGGATATTTCTTTAAAAGCGATTTTAATTCTTTTTCAAAAGGCGGAGTAGTTACGATATTAAAGCTCATTCAGAAACTGGTTAAAGGGTTTGGCCTTTACTTTTCCTTTTCGGTGCTTATTTACAAAGTCAACAGACTTTGAAAGGTTTTCCAGTATCTGTTTTTCTTTTTTGCTAAGTTGCTTTGTGGGAGCTGTTTTGTAAACAGCCGCTTCTTCTTCAAGCATCATAAACTCAATATCAAGATCGGCAAGAAAGTTTTTTACAGTTTTTTCCTGGTCTTTTGTTTTTGTGTTTACAATCATTTTCATATTTCAAAGTTAATAATTTTAATGAGATTTTTAAATCATTCTTTAGATTTTCAGGCGAGGTCATATGCATTTCGCTTGGTGCCGAAGTTGATTATTTACCTATATTTCCCTTAATTTTTTCCTTGAACACCAGTCTATCACCTGATACCTTGTAAACATACCCAGAGTAGTAAAAATCTATATTACTACTGTTATCGTAGTGAAAATTATGCAGACCTTTAGTTTTGTAAGTCTTTATGAAATTTTTACTCAAACTACTATCACAAATAAAATATGTTGGTTTCAGACAGCTATCCTGATATACTCCGTATGACTTAGTTAACAAATTAACTCCGTCTGGTCTTAAAGTAATAATAATGACTGTATCCTTCTCTTTTTTAAATTGAACTTCATAAATATATCTAAATGCTGTTTGAGGAGAAGGTAAATTAGTATCATACTTCTCTATAGGAGGTATAGGATTTATTTTCTGATATGAAAGGATAAGATTGTATAAAGAATCATTTATTCCTGTCAAGTTTTCGCATGCCTGCTCATTCAAGCCACTATTTTTCTGAATGCAAGAATTCAAAAGAATAAGTAATAGAACAGTAGAAGAAAATTTCATTGTATTGTTATTTGTTCAGCCTTCACTAAAGCAAAAAATTCATGTTAAGCAATCACCTTATTATCACACCAATTGTAAATATTGCTTTTCAAGAGTAACATTAAAATGAATGTCAGCTTTTAAAGCTTTAAAAACTTTCAATACTGTATCAATTGTTGCGCTGTTGGCACTGCTTTCTAATTTAGATATTTGTGCTTTTTGAACACCTACAAGTTGCCCCAATTGTTCCTGTGTTAAATTACGTTCCTGTCTTGCTGTTTTTATCATACGCCCTAACACATCCATACTAAGTTCGTATTCGTACCTGTCTCTTTCAATCGTACCCTTCTTGCCAATATATTTATCTTTCATTTCGGCAAGTGAGTATGATTTTATTGTTGTCTTTGCCATAAAGTTATTTTTTGTTTTTATGTTCAAAATATTTTTTTCTGATATTAACCGCTCTTTCAATTTCGTTTGCAGGCACTTTATCCACTTTTTTAATAAACCCGTGTGTTGCAAAAACCAGTGTTTCAGTTTCCTTGCCTTTATCCCAAAATGCAAGTAGCCTGATTTGTACTCCACCAAACTTAACCCTGAACTCCCAAATATCTTTTTGAAGTTTCTTAAAAAGTTTTGGGTCATTACTTTGTTCAGCAAGATCAATGTTATAAAATACTTTTCTTGCTGCCTTTGGGTCAAGGGTGGCAATAAATTTATCTGCTTCTTCCAAAAATCGGGTCTGAAAGTATTGCAATTAAAATTGTTTTCACAAAGATAAAAAAGGTTTCCATTATTAGAAACTTTGTTTTTAATGACTCATGAAAAATGATTACAGGATATGGCTTTTACTGAGGTTTTGTTTATGGTCTGAAGTTTGAAGTCGCAAAATACGGCTTCAGGATTTCTTATTTGGTGTGGTACTGACTTGACGTCACAATTTGTGACCTCAAGTTAGTATAATTGCAATCTTAATAAGCCATCACATCCTCTCCAGCATCTCCACCACCCCTTCTCTCTTTAAAATCAAATAACCCAGCCTATCGTTGCTGATACCGTCTTTTAAATGGTAGCTGAAATGTAGCTGGTCGTTGATGACCGATGTTTCAAAAAACTTAAAATCAATATTGGAATGTTTTTTTAGTTCTTCTCCTATCTCGTACAAATGGGTGGAAAGGATGAAAAGCGAATTTTTCATTTTAAGAAGGCCCTCAATCACCGTGCTGCTGCACTTCATAGCATCCTGCACATTGGTACCTTTAAAGAGTTCATCAATCAGTATCAGCCATTTTTTGCCATCACTTATTTTGGTGATGGTAGCTTTAATGCGCTGCACTTCGTTGTAAAAATAACTTTCGCCTTTGCTTATATTATCCACCACGTTTATATTGCTGAGCATACCATCAAACAACGTAAGTTTCATTTGCTGTGCAGGCACGCCCATACCAATATGCGCCAAAAAAACAGCAGCACCCACCGATTTTATGAATGTGCTTTTACCAGCCATATTAGCACCGGTTAAAAACAGGAAATTTGTTTTCTGATTCAGCACTACATCATAAGCCACCGGTTGATTAACCAGTAAATGATACAGGCCAGCCGCTTCAATAACCGGTTCATCGTTTTGTACAAATGCCGGAAATACCAGACCGAATTGTTGCACCGCTTTTGCCATGCCGTACCAGGCGTCTATTTGTGCATACAGCACCACCAGGTCGAGCATATTGTGTTTGTACCCGTAGCGTATAAAATGCGCAAGCTCCAGTTTTTGCGCATTGGTCAGATCCTCTGCTTTATTTGTTTTTGCAATAATTTTAAACTGATCTTTTGTGATTATTTTTTCAATAGCCACCAACACTTTTTGCAGGGGCGCAGGCATACTTTCCCCAGCAAACAATTGCTGCAATAGCTGAAACCCTTTTATAAACTCAAAACAATGTTTGGCAGAATAAGTTACCAGAGCAAAGTCAGGACCATGCAATAGTTTATAAGTGTATGCTTCAATAGCTGAGGTGTGTGCAGGAATCAGACTTATCTGCGAATCGAAGAATTTCTCTACCACCATCACTGTTCCATTGCTGATAAGTTTTGGCCATTGTGGTTGCTTTTGTATAATGAGCTGCAGGGTTTGCTGCACCGCAACAATTGCTTCCTGGGTTTTTAAAGCCGTGCTGAAATTGATACGCAACTGTTCGCTGCCATGTGCTGTGCTGCAAAGATCCAGTTTCTGAAAAATTGATTCATCCTCGCCGCTATTAAACATTAAAAGGTCGGCAAGTGTTGTTTTGTCTATATCCATACTTTGTTAATATCGAATGTTGAATATTGAATATCGAATGTTCCCGCTAAGGCTAAAAATTCGACATTCGATATTATCTATTGAAAGTTAATCGTTGTCCTTTTGTGGCTTCATCAAAGCTCCCGTTATTGTAAACCAGGTTGCCGCTCACAAAAGTCTTTTCTATAGATGCAGGAAAGCTGAAATTCTCTAAAGGGCTCCAGCCGCATTTGTACAAAATATTTTCTTTGGTTACGGTTGAAGGCAGATTATTGTTAACCACAACCAAGTCGGCAAAGTACCCTTCTCTTATGTAACCCCGGTTTTCAATCATGAAACAATCGGCCACGGCATGGCTCATTTTTTCGGCAATTTTTTCTAAAGAGATGCGGCCCTGCTGTTGATAATGCAGCATCAACAGCAAAGGATGCTGTACCAGAGGTAATCCTGCGTAAGCATGTTCGTAAGCACCGGGTCCCCTCCCAACCTCCCCCAAAAGGGGAGGAGTTGAACTTAGAGAAGTTGAACCATATCCCTTTTCAGCGAGTGTGTGGGGTGCATGGTCTGTTGCGATGATATCTAACCGATCATCCAGCAGGGCCTTCCACAAAGCTTCTTTATTGTGTGGCGCCTTTATGGCAGGGTTACATTTTATTTTATAGCCTAACTGTTCATAATCATCCGCAGTAAAATGAAGATGATGCACACAAACTTCAGCGGTAATTCTTTTCTCTTTTAATGGCATCATGTTGCCGAATAACTGCAGTTCCTTTTCGGTGCTGATGTGCAGTATGTGTAAGCGGCTGCCGTATTTCTGGGCAAATTTTATAGCAATCAATGAAGATTCAAAACAAGCTTCTTCATCTCTTATCAATGGATGATCGGATGCTGATAATTCGCCCTTTTCATTTTTCAGCCTTTCATAATTTGATTTAATGATGCGTTCATCCTCGCAATGTGTTGCAATCAGCATTTCGCTTTCCCTAAAAACCTTATCCAAAGCAGTATGGCTATCTACCAGCATATTGCCGGTGCTGGCGCCCATAAATATTTTTACACCACACACATCATGCTTTCGAGTATTCATTTTTAAAACCTCATCAGCATTGTTGTTACTGGTGCCCATAAAAAATGAGTAATTGGCCAGCGATGTATTGGCTGCAATGGCATATTTATCTTCCAGCAATTGCGGGGTTAATGCATTGGGCACCGTGTTGGGCATTTCCATAAAACTGGTTACACCACCTGCAACTGCTGCTTTACTTTCGGTGTAAATGGTCGCTTTATGGGTTAGGCCTGGCTCTCTAAAATGCACCTGGTCGTCAATAACGCCGGGAAAAAGGTGCTTTCCTTCGCCATTTATTTCGGCCACCTTATACTTTGTTTCCATTTGACCTGCAATTTTCTCTATCCTTTCGCCGTTGGTTAAAACATCCAATGACATAATTTTTCCTTCATTTACAACCTGTATGTTTTTAAAAAGGTATTTTTGCATAACTTGAATTCTGTTACTGTTAAACTAAAATTATCTGATGCAATTTATTAAAAGCTTATTCAAACTATCGTTTTTTATTTGCCCTGCATTTGCAACA
>JBBRCM010000038.1:0-25700 GCA_038204855.1 Chitinophagales bacterium | reverse complement strand
ATAATTAAAGCAATTGAAGAAAACACTATCGAAAGCCGTAAGGACTGGATGCTGAATATTTTTAGCTATGCTGGTAAAAATAATACTAATAATAAGGCATATCAGTTTTGGAAACAGGACTATCATCCAATTGAATTAAACACACCAGAAAAATTAAAGCAAAGGCTTGATTATTTGCATGAAAACCCAGTAAGGAGTGGATTGGTTTGGGAGCCATGGCATTACAAATACAGGAGTGCCATTGATTATTATACTAATGAACTTGGGTTGCTAAAAATTGAGCTTTTGTAGTTCTAAATCCGGATACAATCCGGCAGAACTAAAAAGGCATCAAGTGATCCCAGAATCATTTCGTTAAAAAACAAACATTTCAGACGGGAACACTTGCGCCGGTGGGAACAATAATGTGCTCCGTAGCACGACGAGTTCCACGGCCATGCACAAGGCAATGAGTGGAGACTCGCCTGAAAACCTGCAAATTATAGTTAACCCCCATTAATCCTTAAATTTTACAGACCTTTGCCCCGCAATGGAAAAATCAAATTTTGTAGATCAGATAAAGATATTTTGCCGCAGCGGGCACGGCGGTGCCGGAAGTAAGCATTTTATGCGTAATAAATTAACGGCCATGGGTGGCCCCGATGGTGGCGATGGAGGCCGTGGCGCTCACATTATTTTAAAAGGCAACACACAGTTATGGACACTGCTTCACCTGCGCTATTACAAAAATGTGCTGGCCGAGGATGGCGAGAACGGAAGCAAAAACAACTCAAGCGGAAAAACCGGTAAAGACATTATTATAGAAGTGCCGCTGGGCACTATTGCACGTGATGAAGAAACCGGCGAAATTGAAGCAGAAATTTTAGAAGACGGACAGGAAATTATTCTGGTAAAAGGCGGCCGTGGTGGGCTGGGCAACAGCAACTTTAAAACATCTACCAATCAATCGCCAGAGTATGCACAACCTGGCGAATCCGGCACCGAGGGTATCAAAGTTTTAGAGTTAAAGGTTTTGGCCGATGTAGGTTTGGTTGGATTTCCCAACGCAGGAAAATCTACCTTATTAAGCAGTATTACTGCCGCCAAACCCAAAATTGCTGACTATGCTTTTACTACACTGGTACCGCAACTGGGTATGGTTGATTACCGTGATGGCAAAAGTTTTTGTATTGCCGATCTGCCAGGTATTATTGAAGGTGCTGCCGAAGGAAAAGGCCTTGGGCACCGGTTTTTGAGACATATTGAACGGAATTCTATCTTACTTTTTTTAATACCCGCCGATAGTAAAGATCATAAAGACGAGTTTGAAATTTTACACAACGAACTGGAACAATATAACCCCGAAATGCTGCAGAAAGATTTTGTGATCGCCATCAGCAAAAGTGATATGCTGGATGACGAATTAAAAGCAGCCATTAAAAAAGAACTACCGAAAAAGATACCACATATTTTTATTTCATCGGTAACCGGCCAGGGCTTATCTGAGTTAAAAGACCTACTTTGGAATACCTTAAACAACAGCAATAAAGTGTAGCAGCCATTGTCTCCTATTTTTAAATACATCCAGGAATTTTACCAAAAAGAATTTAAGCTGGCGTATTTTTTAATCGTTTTATTTTTATTGGGTATCTACATCTATTTAAATTACTGGCACTCCCTGGAAAACCGTTTTGCGGCTGGCGGCAAAACAAAATTGAGTAATTTTTTTGGGTACTACCTCTTGTATTTCATTCCATTTGCCACTGCCTTTTTTCTGCAATTACTTTTTTATAAAGACTGCCATTATTACCAGAATTACTGGTTCTGGATTATTCTTTTCCTGGCCCCTGCCTTTTTTTCTTTCCGGGTAAATTTCGATTTTCAGGAACAGGCTTTTAAAAATATCTGGAGCGGAGATGCACAGATTTTCTGGATGCGTTGCATTAACTGTATCGTTAGAGTTTTTGCCGTGCTAATACCGGTATTTGTTATATGGTTTATAAAAGACAGGCACAACCAGCCATTTTACGGTACTGCAGCTTTAGCAGATGTAAAGCCTTATTTAATCATGTTACTCATCATGATACCGCTTATTGCATTGGCCAGCACGCAAAAGGATTTTTTGCAAATGTATCCCAAAGCTAAATTTATTGCAACGCTTGATCTGCCAACAAAAAAATGGCATTACATTGTTTACGAACTCTGCTACGGGTTTGATTTTATCAGCATTGAATTTTTCTTCCGCGGGTTTTTAATTCTATCCTTATTAAAAATATGTGGGCCTCATTGCATAGTACCCATGGCATGCTTTTATTGCGCCATCCATTTCGGTAAACCGATGGGCGAGGTCATCAGTAGTTTTTGGGGCGGTTTGCTGCTGGGCATTGTTAGTTACAATACACAAAGCATTTGGGGCGGTTTAATTGTACATTTGGGTGTAGCATGGCTTATGGAAGCCGGAAGTTGGCTCGGTTTGCTCTTTAAAAAATAACACGCAAAAACCGGCAGGCAGCAGGATAACATATCGGAGAATCACTATCCAGATATCGCTACGGCTTTATTATTGAGTGGTTTTACTATTGCATTTGTGAGATTTCAGAATTATTTTTAGCCAGATGAAAAAACTTTTCGAAATATCGTTATTGTTTTTTTTAAGCACCAGCCTCTGCTCCTGCCCGTATAGTTCTGCCTATTACTTAGATGAAACACCCACTATTTATGTTGAAGATACGCTGATAGGAAAATGGGTGGCCTTTATAAAAAAGCCCAACAGTAACCGCGAAGAAGCAGTTTATCTAAACCTCAGTAAAAAAACAGACACAGAATACAATATTTCTTTCTCAGGAAATATTGATGAGCTTCGCCCTTATAAATTCATTACTTCAGATTCGCTGGCTGGCACTGCTTTTATGAGCACCGTTGGCGACAGGCAGTTCTTCAACATCAATATTAACTCCCGGGTTTATATTGCCGAGCTTGACCTTAAAGCCGATAAACTTTCTTTGCTGCCACTGGCCGAGCATTTTACCGGTAAAATGATCTTTAACAGCACGGCACTGCGCAAGTCGGTGGAAGTTCATTACCTCACCAGAGTACACCCGATACTGGATGATGAATTTTGCCTACGCAACATGATAAAAGTACATTAACGTTTGGTTGCAATTGAAACAGTTGCAAATCGTGCGTTATTTTGTAAATTGCCTGCTCTAAACAAACGATTGCATGCAAAGAAGCAAGATTGCCGGAATTGGCTACTATGTTCCCAAAAATGTTTTTACCAACGAAGACCTGAAAAAATACATGGATACTTCCGACGAATGGATACAGGAACGTACCGGTATAAAAGAAAGGCACTATGCCGACCGTACCGGCGAAACCACTACCACCATGGGGGTTGAGGCTTCAAAAATTGCGATAGAAAGAGCAGGTATTACTCCGCAGGACATTGACTTTATTGTTTTTGCAACCCTTAGCCCCGATTATTATTTTCCGGGCTGCGGTGTTTTATTGCAACGTGCCATGAAAATGAAAGAGATTGGCGCTTTGGATGTTCGCAACCAGTGCAGCGGTTTTGTATATGCATTGTCTGTGGCCGATCAGTTTATTAAAACCGGTATGTATAAAAATATATTGGTTGTTGGAGCTGAGAAACATTCTTTTGGACTTGATTTTACCACCCGTGGCAGAAACATCAGCGTAATTTTTGGTGATGGTGCCGGAGCGGTTGTGTTACAGCCAACTGCCAACCCTTCGACAGGCTCAGGATCTCAAGGTATTTTAAGCACTCATTTGCACAGCGATGGCGATAGTGCAGAAATACTGGCCATGTATAATCCCGGTACCCATGCCAACCACTGGGTACCCAACCCGGTTGCAAAGTTTGATGAGGCCGAAATGGGAGAAATGTTTATGAGCCATGCCATGATCGATGAAGCTCAGAATTTTCCGAACATGGATGGCCCCGCCGTTTTTAAAAAAGCCATTGTTAAAATGCCCGAAGTTGTTGAAGAAGCACTGGCAGCAAACGGATTAACAACTGCTGATATCAATATGCTGATACCGCACCAGGCAAACCTGCGTATTGCCCAGTTTGTACAGCAAAAATTAAAGTTGCGGGATGACCAGGTTTATAACAACATTCAGAAATACGGTAACACCACAGCCGCTTCGGTACCCATTGCCTTATGCGAAGCCTGGGAACAGGGTAAGATAAAAGACGGTGACCTCGTTTGCCTGGCTGCATTTGGCAGTGGCTTTACCTGGGCCGGGGCGTTAATACGATGGTAGATTTTTTAAAGGCTATTTAAAAATCTATCACAACAAAAATTACGTTTCTGGGAGTGTCAAATTATTTATTAATTTTAAACCTTAAACCTTACATCATGAAGAAATTATTTTTATTCATTGCTTTATTTGTTTCGCTTACAGCAGTATCTTTTGCGCAATGCACGGTAGATATTTTTATTAATGCAGTAAAAGCCGGTCAAATAAGTCTTAAAGCAGGACAAACAATCGGTGGCCTTTCCTACAAAAAATCTGTTTACAAAAACATCGACAAGTTAACCATACAAATACAGGGCAAATCGGTTGATGGTGGCTATTTTAGAAAAGTAATGGTAATGGGAGATGGTGAAGAGGCTTTGTTTACAGTAGCAGAAACACAAGGCGCTGTAGGACAGTTTGTGCTTACCGATAAGGCGGTTATTAAAAGGCTTAAAAGCGGTAAGGCGGTTACCTTATATGTAGAAAAAACGCCTGCAAATACAAAAAGTAAAGAAGCTGTATCAAAAGTTTACCTGGGTACACTGGCAAGCAAAAAATAAGTTGTGTATCAGTTTGAAATTCTTAAAAATAGTTTTATTTACAGTCTGTACTGAGCTAGTTGGAGTGCTGTCGAATACGGGCAGCTTAACCGGACAGCTTTCAAACTGATAAATTTTTGAAAAATAATTCATGCACCGAAAATTTATTTATTTTATAAACCCCATTGCCGGAACGGGGGGCAAAGGTTTATTGCTCGATATAATCAAAAATAAAACTGCCAAAAAAAATATTCCTTTCGAAATACTGCATACCAATGCCGCCGGGGAATATGCCTATCTTAAAGAAAAAATTGCAGCAGAAAACATAACCGATATTATTGTTTGTGGCGGCGATGGTACCGTGAACCAGGTTGCCCATGCCTTATTGGGCATACCGGTTAATATTGGCATAATACCCATGGGCAGCGGTAACGGGCTTGCTTTTGCGGCAAAAATTCCGAAAAGGATTCACAAAGCATTGGAGTGCGTGTTTGCAGGCAATGCGGTTTATATAGACAGTTTCTATATCAATAAAAAATTTAGTTGTATGCTCTGCGGCCTTGGTTTTGATGCACAGGTTGCCCACGATTTTGCAAAACAAAAAAAGCGTGGGCTATCTACTTATATTAAACAATCGGTTAAAAATTTCTTTAGTGCCAGGCATTATAATTTTGAACTGATACTCGAAGGCAAATCTATAAACAGCGAAGCTTTTTTCATCAGTATTGCCAACAGTAACCAATTTGGCAATAATTTTACCATTGCCCCGCAGGCTAGTCTGCACGATGGTTTGCTTGATATTGTGGTAGTAAATAAAATGAGTAAGCTGCGCATGATCTGGACAATATTAAAACAGATTCGAAACGGGCAGGTCAGGATGTATGAAGACAAAAAATACCACCGTAATGATATTCATTACTTTCAGACCAAAAAATTAACCATAAAAAATCGGGAAATGGCACCCCTGCATATTGATGGAGACCCTGCAGTAACCAGCGATGTTTTTGAAATTGAAATAATTGAAAACGCTTTTAAATTGCTAATACCCTGATTTTTTATTTTAGCAGATTCTTTAAAGCTGCCAGTGAAGCCTGATTGTAGCTGCTCTTGAAAGCATCTCTCACAGCAATTTTTTCCCTGGCTGTTAAATGAAAATTAAGTGCCGCTCCCTTTTCTTCGGTTTCGGGTGCATACATAAACGAGATGCGTTGCAATGTATCCCCAAAATTTGTTTGCAGGTAACTGTATTGATCGGTTTCTGAAAAAGACTGCAGCTTGTACCAGTTATGCTGCAGCATGGTGCCCGGCTTTATTAAAATATCTGTTATAGAGCCCGTCTCAAAAGGTTGCTGCCAGTTATCCTGTTGCCTGTCCTGTATCTGCAGTACAATAATTTTGCTGGTATTTTCTTTCAACCAGTCTTTAAAATTTGCAATAAACCTTAGTGCGGTTTCCTGTCCGTAGTTATCACGCAGGCCCGCATCCATCACATCAATAACCGGACTACTGGGCAGCCACACATTGGGCAAAACATAGGGGAAGCTTGCATTCATACGCAATGCAGTAAGCAGCCGGATATTTAATGGATCTTGCTTTGCAAACATGGCGTTAAAGTCAACTGCATCCGGGCTGGCTCCTTTTTCATTTCCTAATCCAAAAGATTTCATCAAAAAGCTGATGGGTTGTGAGCAGATCATCATTTTTCTGCCATCCCTGCTAATGGTAGAATTAAAGATCATCAACGGAATGGTTGCGCTCTTTTCATCAGCACAGTATTCCCATAATTGTTTATCAAGTATATCACCGCTGTTCCAGTTCAATTTCTGTTCAAAAGCATAACCCCTGTCTTTTACATATTTGTATTTGCCAACAGCAAATTTTTGTGCCGGCGAAAAAATATCCCTTGCCACCATCGAAGAAAAAACCGGGTTCAGTAAATCTTTCGCAATATTATCTGAATAAACAGGGTTGAATAAATTAAGCGATTTATCTTTTTGCTTTTGCCTGTACAACTCCCGGTAATAGGTTGCAGCCAGCATACCGCCGCTGGCACCGCTTATCAGCATGGTATGGTTCAGTAATTTTCCGTTCATGGCGCTATCCAGTTTCTGAAATGTATTCATTGCAAATGTGGCACTGCGCAAGCCTCCGCCGCTAATGTTTATGAAAATCATTACGGGCTTTTCATAGGTTTGTTTAGCTTTCCAGTTTGCAAGCACCTGCAGCATATTAGCTTTGTCTGCCGCTATCTTTTGTGGGGTGCACAAATTTTCTAATGCAGCTTTATCATAACCGGGCCGCTCATCTTTATTGATATAGTTTAAACCGTACGCTTTGTTACGGTTGTCAATAATTTCATTTTTATAAAGCACGTCAACAAATAAAATTAGCGATATAAAAACAGGTAAACTCCAGCTTTGTAAAAAATAAGATAAGGCGCCAATCACGGCCGTCATAGTTGCAAAAAATATAAGGATACTGGCCGCCGCAGGTGCTTCAAAAAAAGGACTGTCCATGTAAAAGCCAACTACAATTAAAAAAACAAAAGACAGAACAATACTTAGAATGCCCGAAAGATGATGCCGCTTGAATACCGTATCCAGAAAGTCCTGGTTATAGTGCGATACGTTTCTTGGCTCTTTAAATCTGAAGCCGCTACCAACATAGCCGCTTATTTTCAAACCTGGTATTTCGGTTTCCTGGGAGCCAGAATAATAATTAACATTAAAATGCTGTGCTGTATCAATGATGGGAGCAATGGTACGCTGTATTGTTTTTTCGGCGCCAAAAAAATAAGCGAACGAAACCGCCACAATTAAACTGATACCACCCAGTATACCTGCAATTACTGCAATTATTTCCCCAGCAGTCATCAGTTCCTTTTGTGAATCAAATAGAACGAGTTTGTAAATATAAAATGCCAGGAAAAGCAGAGGCAATACTGCATTGTTAATACAGTATTTTACAAAAGGATTGGTTGTTGTTGCGAGAAACCTGAAGCGTTTGCTGTGCAGGATAAATGTGGTGATATTCCAGCTCATAAAAAAAACACCCATGGCAATACCAACAATGGCGGCACTTAAAGCATTTACTTTGCCGAGATATTCCGGAGAGCAGAACAATGCATCCGCACCATAATGCTTCATAAAGCCGCTGTTGATGGTACTTCCCAGCAAATACCAGAATACCAGCAACACCTGGAACTTTCTGAAATGCAGGATAAAAAGCTGAATGGGGAAGAAGTAGTAAATATTTTTCAGGCTTTGCTTCATGAATGTTGTGATTGCTTAAAATTACAGAATAATTAAGCTGCATACAAACATGAATGAAACTATATCGTTTGTTTTTTTCTAACTATAAAAAGCAGAGATACAATTATCATCAGCAATACCATTGCAACAAACTGGTGCGATACACCCAGCACTGCCAGGCGGTTTGGATACGTTGCATTCAGCACGGTTAATATGCCCAGCAAAACCTGTAGCAAAACCAGCGATATAACAGTTGTGCGAAGCCGACTGAACAATTTTTTGTTTATAACCATTCTTGATCTGTACCACCAGATGCCAATGAGTACAGTTAACAAATACGCAAGCCCCCGATGAATAAAATGAATAGTGATTGGATTAGTAACCAGGTTTTTTGTAAAGGGTGAAAGTTCTAAAATGGCAGCAGGAAACATACTTCCATTAATATCGGGCCAGGTGGGGGCTGTTATGGCAGCTCTTAAGCCCGCCATAAAACCGCCGTATATCAATTGAAAAAAAAGTACAGTTAAAATGAGTAATAAGAAATTTTTCAGTTTTGTATCAGTTACTTTTTGTTCTTCCTTAATAATAAGACTTAATGCAAACCATAATGTATAAGAAAGCAAGCCCATTGCTGCAATGAAATGTGTAGTCAGTTCTACATGACCTACAAAATATTTTTCCGGTACCAGCCCGCTTTTTACCATAAACCAGCCAATAAATCCCTGCAAGCCACCCAGTATAAACAGAATGATCATCGGCTTTATCATCCGCTTCTCAAATTTTTTGGTGGCCAGAAAATAAATGAAGCCGACCAAAAAAACAAGCCCCATCAGCCGGGCCCACGTGCGGTGAAACCATTCCCAGAAAAAAATAAATTTAAACTCAGATAAAGTAAAATACTGGTGTACATATTTGAACTGGTCGGTTCCTTTATACTTGTCAAACTCAACCTGCCAGGCAGCGTCATTCAAAGGAGGTAAAGTACCTGTTATAGGTTTCCATTCTGTTATTGACAATCCCGATTCTGTAAGCCGGGTAATGCCGCCCAGTAAAACCTGGATGATGATCATACCAACGCCAATTAACAGCCAATAGGCTATCTGGCGTTGTGAACGTTGTTGTTTTTCGGCCGATTGCTGTAAGATATTTTCCATTGCAGTTGCAAATTTATGGCAGCAAATACGTTTACAGCAAAATGAATTGTTTTTTTATTCTTTTAACTGATATTTGTTAAACACAGATGTTAGCACCCTATCTACATAAAAATTTACTGGAAGCCGGTTTAGATGAAGCCGGCCGTGGATGCTATGCAGGACCAGTGTTTGCGGCGGCGGTTATACTGCCAAAAGATTTTCATCATTCTTTACTAAACGACAGTAAACAACTTAACGAAAAACAAAGAGACCTGTTAAGACCAATTATAGAAAAAGAAAGCATTGCTTTTGCTGTGTCGTCGCTAGATAATGACAGCATTGATAAAATAAATATCCTGCAGGCCAGCTTTACCGCCATGCACCTTTCTGTTGGCCAATTAAAAATTACTCCGGAATTTTTATTGATAGACGGCAACCGGTTTAAACCCTATCCGGTTATTCCACATCAATGTATTGTAAAGGGCGATGGAAAATATGCTGCCATTGCAGCAGCCAGCATCCTGGCTAAAACTTACCGGGATGAATTCATGCAGAAAATTCATGCACTATTTCCCGAGTATGGATGGGATGAAAATAAAGGCTATGGAACTGCTGTACACCGCAAAGCGATTGAAGCCTTTGGACTTTGTTGCCATCACCGCAAAAGTTTTAATATACTGCCCCAAACTATTAGTCAAAAATAAATTCGCCTTTCCCCTGCCTGATGATGATCCATTCATTTGTTGTGCAATCAACTACGGTTGACGGAATCATACTTCCAATGCCTCCATCAATTACAAAATCAACCTTGTCTCCAAATTTTTCATACATCACTTCGGGGTCGGTATATTCCTCCACCATATCGTCGGGCAGCGACGCACTGAGAATTGGATTACCCAGCTCGTCCAGTATATGCTGGCAAATAACATTATCCGGAACCCTGAGCCCGATGGTTGATTTTTTACTCTGTAGAATTTTAGGCACCTGTTTACTGGCCGGCAAAATAAAAGTATAGGGTCCGGGCAAATAACTTTTCAGCATCCGGTACAGTGGCGTATCAATTGGCTTTGTGTAGTCACTTAAATTACTCAGATCGCGGCAAATGAAAGACAGTTGCGCTTTTTGCGGATCTACATTTTTTATTTTACAGATACGCTCGATGCCTTTATGCTGGTTAATATCACAACCCAGGCCGTAAATGGTATCGGTTGGGTAAATGATTATGCCGCCGTCTTTGAGGCATTCGGCTACCTGTTTCATCAGGCGGGGCTGTGGGTTATCGGGGTGTATTTGTATTAACATAATAAGTAGCAGCCCCCTCTATCTCCCCAGACGGGGGAGGAAATCCCGAAAAATGTAGCGGAGAAAAGCGGGAACAAAAGATTTTAAATTCTATCATCGCTTAAATCTTCTACATATTCCTCCTTTCCGGTAGGATAGGCGGGCTTTTTTTATGCAACTTACCAAAAACATTTTTATTCAATTACTTTTGTTCTTTGAAATAAAACTAAATCTAAAATCGTCATTCTAAAATCTAAATTCATTTATGTCAGTAATATGCGTTGGTACCATGGCTTTTGATGCCATTGAAACCCCTTTTGGAAAAGTAGACCAGATCGTTGGTGGTTCGGGCACTTATATTGCTTATGCCGCTGGGAATTTTGTAACTCCGATTCAGCAGATATCCATTGTTGGATACGATTTTCCGCAGGAAGAAATGGATGAGCTGAAAAAACGTGGAGTGGATTTGGAAGGTGTAGAAATTGTAAAGGATAAAAAATCTTTTTTCTGGAGTGGCAAATACCACCTGGATATGAACAGCCGGGATACATTAGTTACCGACCTGAACGTACTGGCAGATTTTAACCCGGTTGTACCAGACAGCTACCAGGGCGCCGAGTTTTTGATATTGGGCAACCTGTCACCGGATATTCAGATGAGTGTGATAGATCAGTTAACAGTGCGGCCAAAACTGATTGTGATGGATACCATGAATTTCTGGATGGACATTGCCATGGATGGGCTAAAAGCTGTGTTGAAAAAAGTAGATGTGCTGTTGGTTAACGATGCCGAAGCCCGCCAGTTGAGTGGTGAACTTTCGTTAGTTAAAGCCGCCAAATTAATTATGCAGATGGGGCCACAGTTCTTAATTATTAAAAAAGGTGAACACGGCGCCTTACTATTTCATAAAGACCATGTTTTCTTTGCACCGGCTTTACCATTGGAAGAAGTATTTGACCCCACAGGTGCAGGCGATACTTTTGCCGGTGGCTTCATCGGCCATCTTGCCAAAACAAAAGACATTAGTTTTGAAAATATGAAAACAGCCATTATTGTTGGTAGCGCCATGGCCAGTTTTTGTGTTGAAAAATTTGGGTCCGAAAGATTAAAAGAAATTACTAAAGCAGATATTGATACCCGGTTGAGTGAATTTGTGCAGCTGGTAAATTTTGATATTGACCTGGTGTAACAACTTTGGCAAAGTTTGAATGATAAGTTTGAAGCTTTGAAGTGCAATTTAAGCACCTCATAACGTGGAGGTACAAAACCTTGTTTTTATCTTATTAAAATAATTTTATGCTGGAAATAATTGCGCTCGTCTTTCTTACAAAAAACATCGGCGCCTTAGCTGAGAAAAAAGGGTTAAAACCAGGTACCTGGAAATTATATACCGTCCTTTGCTGGTTCGGTGCTGAAATACTTGGCGCTGTAATTGGCGTTGCTCTTCTGGGCGGAGATAATTTGATAGCCGGTGTTTTATTGGGAATTGCCTGTGCAATCGGCAGCTTCTTTATTTTAAAAGCCAACCTTAATAAGCGGCCCGATGTTGATGATGATATAAATAGAATCGGGGTAAGTGATTTATACCCTGAAAAAATAAATTAAAATGTTCCAAAGCCAGGGCATTTTTTATAATCTCCGTATCCGCTGATTAATTTCTCTGCGTTGAAAAATTTGGACCCGAAAGATTGAAAGAAATTACCAAAACAGATATTGATGCCCGATTGAGTGAATTTGTACAACTGGTTAATTTTGATATTGATTTGGTTTAACAACTTTGATTTTAGTGCCCAAATTTACTTTCTAAAAATTTTCTTGCCTGCCAATACAGTTCTTCGGTGGCACAATGGCAATGCCATTGATGAAAGACTTCATCTTTATCCCAGTAAATGGTAAAGCTCAATTGTGGACCTTTCATTTTCCATTCTGGTTCTTCATTGTACGATTTAAAAAGTGAATCCTTATCATAATCAGCACCAATAAAGGCACTTATGGCAGGCAATTGCTCCAGGCAGGCACTTATTGAACTGCAGCCGGTAACAACGTTCGGTCTTTGGAGTTTAGGTGCAGCAGGTTTATCAATCAATTGCTTTAGCCGGTTGTTCCATATTTTGTGTGTGGTAATGGCTCCGCTTTCATCGTAATTTATTTTTTCAATAAGCAGGCCGCTGCTGTAATTTTCTTCTTGCTGCAACGCAGCATTGGGATAATATTTTTTGCTGCTCCATCCATTGGCAGGGTTGCCATCTTTTAAAGCGATGTACAAATACAAGCTTCCATCGAGATATAGTTGTTTGGAAACTGTATCATTTGGTTGTTCGGTATAAAGATGCAATGGAAATGTATTTTTAGGTTGATATTAGGAATGTAAAATAATTAAAGTTCACTTGCGTGTTTTGCTTTAAGATCTTTTTTAAAATGGTCATAAATTGTTTGAAGTTGCGAAACCTTATATTGGTAATCCTTATTCTTTTTATACCGGTTTATTTCGTCAAGGGTAAAATCGAGAAGTGTCTTACCGTCTGCTGGATCTTTTAAATTGATATTTATCCCAAAAAATTTTACCATACCATCAACAAAATGTTCAAATTCATTGTTTACCGCATATTTTAAAATATTGCCATTAGCAACCAAAAATCCTGTGCTGTTACACCCAAACTCTTTATAATATTTTTCCCACATACAATTCACTTTCGCTTTTATGGTTTCGGGTGAATCTTTCTTAGTATCTGCACAGGCCATGTCCAAAAGTTTTTTCTTATATCCCATATCCTGATTTTCAACCATCATTTCTATTTGGACAAATTTCCCTTCTATCGGCTTAGGGCAATTACAAGTTAAAGTACCTGTTATTTGTGCCTTTATAGAAAAGCCAAGAAGGAAAAGAATAGAGAGGGTTATTATTTTTTTCATGTTTGTTTAGTATTAATATCGGATTTTGTTTTACATCATTATTTTAACCACCTCAAACATTTTTGTTATGCGATTATATTTTCTTTCTTCCAAAATATATTCCTTTATCTCCCGCATTAATCTAATTCTTCCAAGGCCGTTCTTGGATGTTTTTGCAATTTCTTCATTCAGGTATTGTACAAATGTTTTGCCATCGGCCGGGTCTTTAAACATAAAATCAACATTGTAATTATCACCAAGCAGATAAATGAAATCGTCAAAATTATAATTAATTGCCATCTTCAGTATGTTTCCATTTGGAACATTAAATCCTAACCCATCACAAGCAAATTTATATTTGTACTTATCCCACATGCAATTTACTTTTCGGATAATTGTTTCTTTAGAATCATTTTTTAAATCAACACAAGACATTTTGAGTATTAACTCTTCAAATAAAAAAGTATACTCACCACTTGCACTAGTAGCTCGTATTTTGTCTTTTGTATAACTACAAAGTTTGGCGAGATCATTTTCTTTGACGCAATCACAATCTTCTACTTGACTTGCAGCCTGATTGTGCACATTGGCTATATTTAGTTTAGTGTGGCTGCTAAAAGCTATCGTTATTAACAGGCAAACAGGCAGTATTTTTTTCATGGTTGTTTGTAAATTAAGCTTTAATTACGGTAGTTCGCCCTTAACAAATTGGCTCTGTCGCTTTTTACAACGACAGCCCGTACAACAAGCCATCTTTCCCTGATATGAGCCAGATATTTTCTTCATCAAACAAAATTTGCTGCGGTTGCCATGCAGTAAGATCGGTTAGCTTCGCCAGTAATTTTGTTTTATGATTGTATTGCAACAAATGATCGGCGTACAGCAGCCAGATATTTTCCTCATCTGCTTTCAATAATTTTGTTTTATTGGTTTCAATCAGGTCAACTGCCAGAGACGAAATAACTACCTGTTGTTTTAATTTGAGTTTTGCAGCAATTATGCTGAGCTTATTGTCACTTAAAACATAGGTATATTTTTTTGTAGTTATCAGATCAGGCTGCTCGTTAAAATTGCTTTCAAAAGAATTATTTTCAAAAATATTGGCAGTCAGCTTCCCTTTAATTTCAAGCCCGTCGTGGCTGAGGGCTGCAAATTTTTTTACGCAGGGAATATCTTCTACAAAAATACTTGCTTTGGTAGCACAAGTTGTATCCAGCAACACCCCATCATAACCGAGCTCCACCCAGTTATCGCCTTCGGCATTAGCCATAATTTTATTGTCGAAATAATAAGGTTGGCGGCTGAGGCCATGTGCAATAAAGCGGCTCCAGGCAACAGTATCTTTTTGCAGATCATACGCAACAATGCAACCGTAATTGTAGGTGGCTGTGCCGTAGAGGATTCCATTTTTTACAGTTGGTAGGGTCTGCAGCGGACCAAAGGGAAGCTCCTTAATTAATTTCCCATCAACCAGACTGATTTGCACAGCCTGTGGTTCTTCATTTTTGGATACCGCAGCATAAATGATATGATCTGCTACAAAAACCGGTATAACTGTTTTATAGTTGTTTTTATACGCCCATTTCAGGCTACCGTTATTTTTATTGTAAGCATACAAATGGTAATCATTTGCATTAAAAAGTATTAGGCTGTCGTGAATAGTGATGGAAGAATAAAATTTATCCAATTGCCCTTCGGTAAAAACCTGCTGAGAGCGGAAGAATTCTTTTTGGGAGAAAGCAGAAAATGCCACAAGCATTAGCGGAGTCAGCACAGAAAATAATTTTTTCATATTGTTCAATTATAAAAACAGGAGCTAAAAAAAATTCGACCGCTATCCAGTATTAGTTATTTTTTTGCTTATCACTCACTCGCCCCTCTCTCCCTCTTTAGCAAAAAAATATGTTTAAAAGGATGGACGGAATGAACCACCGTTTACTGAGGAAGCATGACCCGGAAACCACTGTCATCCCGGCGGTCTTCCGGGCTGCTGTTACCCCGGCCAGCCACCCGGCAGCGAGCAGCAGGACCATACCATGCACCACCACGCGAAATGCGGTCTGAACCGCTGGTTGCACCACGGGGATTAGCTAATGGGCTGCTACTGTAATAACTTTCGCTATACTATTACATTCTTTGGAATATCATTTTTCAATTCTTGATTACTGTTTGTAGCTGTAGACCAAGCAACCGGATAAAATTTAATTGAGGCAATAACCGTTTCACCAGCTTCATTTCCGATAAGACCAACAGAATAAGTTGTGAGTCCATCACCACGGGTAATAGCATGTAATTTTGAACCTGAATTGTCCTTTTTCGATTTGACAATTATTTTATCTTCTATGGGGATGTTTGAAGTTGATCCAACTTCTGTGTTTACATTGTCATTAATGAAAACCTCCCCAGAATTTGCATTTTTCAAATCCTCAGCCTTTTTTAAATCCGCAGCTTTTTTCAATGCCGCTTCCTTGGCTTTATAATTGGCTGCTGCTATATCTGCACGTCTTTTGTTTTCAATTATTTTTGCATCCTGTTCTTTTTTATCTTCATTATCGCAGGCAGCACATTGAAATGAGGCAACCTCACCCTTTACACTTCCGTTATCTTTTTTAGCATACCGGCACCAGCCTGCTTTAAAAGTGTGGGTTTGGGCATAACTATTTGTGGCACCAGCTAAAAAAATGGAGAGGAATAATATTTTAATTGTGTGTTTCATGTTTTTTGGTTTGTTTAATATTCTTGGGGTTTATTCTTTCAGGTTTTTAAAAAAATCATTTTTTTTATCTCGCTATTTCTCTTTCCGCAACGCCCCAAGCTTACTCACAAAAAACTAAGGGGAAACGACGCTGAAAACAAACAACATCAATAATTTTATTTCACCAGCTGGATATAATGTGAGAAAGGAATACCTGATAAACAAGCTGCAATTATTTTCGCATGTTACGCTTCACTTTCATACGAGTCTTCAATAATTGATTTTTGAGTGCTTAATATTTCCTGGAATTTGTTGAAATATTCTTCTCTTTTTTGATCATAGAAATCAAAAGACATACCGTCTCTAAGCCTCCTTAATTCAAATAAAAAACATCATAAGCCAGCGCTTTATCGCTTAGATTAAAAATTCCTTCAAAAGCAGCAATAAATGTTATGCAGGCACTTAATATTAAAATTGTGCGTTTAAATTGTAATGTATTTTCAGGAACCTTATCCCAGCCAATTAAAATTGTAATACCTGCTCCTCCAATGAAGGTTATTATTTTCATGAACCTGTAAAGCAGCACATAAGTATTTTTCTTGCTTTTAATCTTATCAATATGCAATTCAACATCTTCATATAACAGATCCTCGTCCCGCAATCCTTTAATTTTCATTTTAGCAGTATTTTATTTTTAGTAACCTGTCAACGCAATAATTACTTTTATCAATTTAACAAATCTAAACCCGCAGTTCTCGGCAGCCTATACCTACAAATAGCTATTTTTGGTAACCGGGATGCTTCCGGAATAACTTGTATGCTTGCTTCAATTATGCAGGGAATTATTTTGTGGTCAGCACTAATTGTGGCGGGGTTCAAAATGTAACCTAACCTTTAATTATTGTATTACAGCAATTAAAATTAAATAGGGTGATTTTACCCTTTATCTAAACTGAAACAGCCGTCCCGCCTGAGGCGGGACGAGACATTCTGCTTTTCTTTTTATTTCGTTATCCCTTCCAGCGCAAACAAAAATGCATATTCCCTTGCCCGGTCCTTTAAAACTTTAAATCTTCCCGAAGCGCCGCCATGCCCTGCTTCCATATCGGTATGCAACAGTAATTTATTATTCCCTGTTTTCATTTCACGCAGTTTGGCAACCCATTTGGCAGGTTCAAAATATTGCACCTGGCTATCGTGCAGGCCTGTTGTTACCAGCATGTTGGGGTATGCCTGTTTGGTTACATTATCATACGGCGAGTACGATTTCATGTACATATAACTTTCTTTATTGGCCGGGTTGCCCCACTCATCGTATTCATTTGTTGTAAGCGGAATGGAAGGATCGCTCATGGTAGTTAACACATCAACAAACGGAACCTGTGCAACAACACCATGCCACAGATCGGGCCGCATGTTTACAACAGCACCCATTAATAATCCACCGGCACTGCCGCCGCTGGTATATAAATGTTCTTTACTTGTATATTTTCCCGCCAGTAAAAATTCTGCACAGTCAATAAAATCGGTGAAAGTATTTATCTTCTTCATCATCTTTCCGTCTTCATACCAACTCCTGCCCATCTCCTGTCCGCCTCGTATATGTGCAATAGCAAAAGCAAAACCACGGTCAAGCAAACTCAACCGCACACTGCTGAAACTGGCTTCCATACTGGCTCCGTAAGAGCCATAGCCGTACAACATCAAAGGGGCATTGCCATCTTTCTTAAACCCTTTTTTATAAACAATAGACATGGGGATTTTTGTTCCGTCCTTAGCTGTTGCCATCACTCTTTCAGTTTCATAATCTGCAATTTTGAAACTGCCGATCACTTCCTGCTGCTTCATCAGTTTTTTTTCTTTGGTCACCATATTATAATCATAAACCGAGTTGGGTGTGGTAAGCGATGTGTAATTGTAGCGCATTACATCTGTATTATAATCGGGTATATTGGTTATGTTGGCAGCATAAGCGGCTTCCTCAAATTTAAGATAATGAGAGCTGTTGTCTTTGGTATTTAAGATATGTATTTGTGTCAACCCATCTTTACGTTCAGATATGGCTAAGTAATTTTTAAACAGGTCGAAGCCCTGTATCAAAACCTTATCATCATGTGCAACCAGGTCAGTCCAGGCCGATGAATCGGTTTTTGTTTCGGGGCTGGTCATTATCTTAAAATTCTTTGCATGGATGTTAGTGCGTATGTAAAATTTATCATTGGCATGATCAACATTGTACAGCACTTCCTTCACCCTTGGTTGAAAAACAGTAAAGATTCCTTCAGGTTTAGCTGCATCCAGCCATCTTACTTCTGATGATAAAGTTGCCTGCGATGTGATCAGAATAAATTTATCCGATTTTGTTTTTCCTACACCAATATAATTGCTCTGGTCTTTTTCTTCATACACTGTTTTATCCGTTGCCGCATCTGTACCCAATGTATGCCTTTTTATTTTTTCAGATAAGAGTGTAACCGGGTTTTTGGAAGTATAAAAAATGGTCTGGTTGTCATTAGCCCACACCGGTTCTCCCTCTGTATTTGGGATTTTATCTTTGTATATTTCACCGGTCTCCAGGTTCTTTACATAAATTTCGTATTGCCTGCGGGATAACAGATCAACGCCATAAGCCAACAGCTTATTATCCATACTCACCTCAAAGCCCGTTGCCGAAAAATAATTATGACCTTCGGCCATTGCATTCGCATCCAACAACACCTCTTCTGCTGCCTGCAGGTTTCCTTTTTTTCTGCAGTAAACAAAATAGTCTTTGCCTTCCACCACACGACTGTAGTAAAAATATCCGTTTTTAAATGTGGGTACGCTTTCATCTTTTTCTTTAATCCTGGCCTTCATTTCATTATATAAATTTTCCTGCAGGGCTTTTGTGCCACTCATCATGGTGTCATAATAAGCATTCTCTGCTTTCAGGTAATCTACCACTTTGGTACTGTCTGGCCCTTGTTTAAAATAATCATTCATCCAGTAATACTTATCAATGCGGGTATCGCCATGAGCAATTAATTCCTTTACTTTTTTTTCTGCAACCGGCGCAGCTACACTGTCAGCCCATTTGTAATCCGTTTTTGTCATTTCTCTTCCTTTATTATTACATGATGAAATTACCAACGCAGCAATGATTACCGCCGGCATGATTTTTTTTTGCATAAGCTGTTATTTTTGGTTGATTAATTATTTTTTCTCGTCCTCGTCTCTGACCAGGATGCTATTGTGTTGAGACTTTGTCTCAAATTAGCTCATTATTCACCAATCCTTTTCTTCCACAGTAATCCCTTGCCGAACTATATAAATAATCTGCAGCGTTTTCTACAATGCCAGCCCGTACAGGATTTTGATGTGTATAGTTTAACCGCTGCTCCATCATTTCCGGCTTATGTGGATCAAGATAAATAGCATGATTACCATCCTGCCAGAAATGATACTTTTCAATCCGCTTCATAAATTTTCCTGCAAATTCAAATCTGTAAACCATCCAGTCCTTTCTGCTTTCGGGTTCATTTTCGATCGCTTTCAAAACAGTATTTGCCGTAAATTTTTTAAAGTCTCTGATGATATGAGAAAGTTTGTGCGCTTCTTTTACCCAGGCAAGTAAATGAATATGATTCGTCATTAAGCACCAGCCATAAACAACAAGCCCTTTCTTTTCGATACAAAAATTCAAGGAGTCAACTATTATTTGTTTGTAAACAGGCCGGATAAAAACATCCACCCAATCCACAACTGTGAATGTTAAAAAGTAACAGGCGTTTTGGTCGGTAATAACATATCTGTCTCCTGACATAAAATTAGTTTTCTTTAAACAAAAAATGCGCTAGTCCTCGTCTCTGACGAGGATTAAATGGTCTTGAGACTTTGTCTCAAAGGCAAGTCAAAGACTTGCAACTAACTCATCCTCGTCAGAGACGAGGACGAGTTAGTGCTAATTTCGCCTAGCCAGTACGATTGTATTCTTAAACTGTTTCTTCTTCCCATCCAGGTTAAACACTTCAGTAAAAATAATATAAATGCCTACCGGTAATTTTTGAAATTTTTCTCCCAAGCCATCCCAGCGGAAGTTACCTTTTATTCCGCACAAAGCATTTCGCTGCAGGTAACGAACGGCTCTGCCATTGGCATCAAAAATAGTAATATTGGCTACATAGCCCGGTGATGGAAAGCTGTAATCAATGGTTGCAAAATCATCCATACCATCATTATCAGGCGAAACGATTTCGGGGCTAAGTTTTATTTCGCCCAGCACCTGCAGATCAAGACGGTATTGAGAATTTTTGTAAGTGGGTGTGCCGTAACCAACACTTGTTGCTGCACTATGCCAGTTCTCTTCATTTTGTGTGGCGGCATTATAATCTATCCGTTCCAGGGCCACGCCTTCCCGGTTATCAATCAGTTTAAAATGCCATTTTTCGCTGTACTTTAATTCATCAACTATTTTTCCTTGTGCATTTAAAATAATCGCATCGCCTTCATCATCATTAAAAGAAGGCATGGAAGCTACCGTTACAAATGCATCCATATTCTGGGTGATAAAATCTCTTTTTATAATTATGGGGTCTTCTGTTATCACCATAAAATCCTGCGGAAATAATAAGTAGTTATCAGCACTCAGTTGTTTGATGCTGCTGATAACACCCGTGCTGTTGCGGTTGGCAATATACATTTGTTTTAAATCGATGATCTTATTGCTGCGGTTATAAACCTCTACATAATCTGTTCCGTTTGATTTTGGATTGAACAGAATTTCATTGATAACAATATCAAAACTATCGGCTACACTGCTCAATCCAAGTCTTGCTGTATTTTTTGTGCCGATGATATTGCCCTTGCAATCTGTAACGTTGGAAACAGTAATAGTATAAACCTTATTGCGTGCCAGAGGCGTATTCAATCTTATTGTTACTTTATCAAAAACCGGTGCGACGGTTATTACCGATTGTGGTATTCCAATTCCATCACTGATGCTGTAATTACCCGCTGTAGCAGCTTTCAGGCTATCTAAAGGCTCATCAAATACCAGACTTATATTTACACTGTCTGTTGCAAAAGCCCGCAGCAATTGTGGTGACTGTGCATCGGCGTTAACAGCATCTACAGAATTTTTCTTTGCCGGCGTTCCCCCTTTTGTATCAACACTCGCCTTCCAGTTTGTAAAACCACTGCAGGGATTTTTTGTGTCAATCATTTCTAATGTCCAGCCACCATCTTTTTTTAATTCATTTTGGTACCAGGCATCTGTATAACTTACCGAATGTATAATCCTGTTTTGCGGACTACGTAAATAAATTATATCGCCGGCATTATCCAGCGATGGAAAACTGGTTACGGAAATGGTTGGGCCGTAAACACTCATGGCAGCAACTGCACTGGCGGTACAAACAATTACAAAACTATCTGGCAATAAATTATACGAAGCCATAGTACCGCTTTGGCCTGTGGCATCGCCAATACGCCAGCCCAATAAATTAAATGCGGTTGAAGATGTGTTGCGCAACTCAATCCATTCATTATTTGGCAAGGTAACCTGTGGCGTTGGGTCGGCCATCAGTTCGTCAATCACAATATCGTATCGGTTTGCAACCTGTGCATGGCTGTTGCATGTAAACAGCATAGCAAAAAATAAAATCACATTTATTTTCTTCATAGCAGCTATGATTAGGTAAACAAGTTAATGAAAAATCACAATTGTTTTTTATTTTTCTGTCAGTACTTTTGCGTTCTAAATTTTAATAGATGAGAGTTGCAGTAGTTGGCGCCACCGGCCTGGTAGGCACAAAAATGTTACAGGTACTTGCGGAAAGAAATTTTCCGGTAGATGAACTGATACCCGTTGCTTCGGAAAGAAGTATTGGAAAAGAAATAACCTTTAAAAACAAACAGTATAAAATTGTAAGTGCTGCAACTGCCATTGCCGCCAAACCGGATGTAGCTATTTTTTCGGCTGGAGGAAATACTTCACTGGAACTGGCTCCTCAATTTGCCGCAGCCGGCATTACGGTAATTGACAACTCCAGCGCCTGGCGCATGGACCCCACCAAAAAACTGGTGGTGCCAGAAGTAAATGCAGCCGTATTAACAAAAGAAGATAAGATTATTGCCAACCCAAACTGCTCTACCATACAAATGGTGGTGGTTTTAAAACCATTGCACGATAAATACAAAATAAAAAGGGTGGTGGTAAGTACCTACCAAAGTGTTACCGGCACCGGCGTAAAAGCGGTAACCCAGCTTATGAATGAGCGCAGGGGAATTGAAGGCGAGATGGCATACAAATATCCCATCGACTTAAACGCCATACCGCATATTGATGTTTTTCTGGAGAATGGCTATACAAAAGAAGAAATGAAAATGGTTTTAGAAACCAATAAAATCATCGGTGATGATAACATTAAAGTTACCGCCACCTGCGTACGCATACCAACCATGGGTGGCCACAGCGAAAGTGTGAATATTGAATTTGAAAATGATTTTGACCTGGGGGAAGTAAGAGATATACTAAGCAATGCACCGGGTGTGGTCTTAAAAGATGATGTTGCCAATTTCATTTACCCCATGCCATTAACAGCTTATGATAAAGATGACACTTTTGTAGGAAGAATTAGAAGAGATGAAACGCAACCCAACACATTAAACTGCTGGATAGTGAGCGATAATCTACGTAAAGGCGCTGCCACCAATGCGGTGCAGATTGCGGAGTATTTACTTCTAAACGGCTTATTGGGTTAAGCGTATAATCTTTTCTGCATTGTTTTGTACTTTTAATGTATGGAAACGACAATAAGAATAAATACCGATTTGCTAAACAATGATATTATTGAAGGGATACAAAAAATGTTTCCCCATAAAGTTGTAGATATTACTGTACACAGTGCCGATGAAACTGAATTCATTTTAGAGAATCCTGCATTTGCACAGGAATTAAAAGAACGAATTAGTGAATATAAATCAAAACAACAGGGCATTACTTTAAAGCCTGATGAATTGATATGAGAGAAATAATATTTGTGCCAAAAGCTTTTAAAGAATATCAGGAATGGATATCAACTGACAGAAAAACTACACTAAGAATTGGAGATTTAATAAAAGATATTTTAAGAAGCCCTTTTGATGGTATAGGCAAACCAGAACCCTTAAAATATGATTTTGCCGGCTGCTGGAGCAGAAGCATAAATCAAGAGCATAGATTGATTTATGCTGTTACGGACATTTCAATTATTATTTATTCCTGCTATTCGCATTATAAATAATTTTTCAGAAAAAGAGCCATCAAAAACTGATGGCTCTTTGATTTTTATACCACATGTCTTAACTTTCATCTTCCGGATTTCCCCACACTTCATGGTTCACTGATAAGAGAATGAACGAATTTCAAGAGGTGGCCGGAGTTATTGGGGGCCAATCACCCATGTCTCATTTCCTTTCAATAATTTATCTAAATCCCCCTTCCCTCTTTTAGCAATTATTTCTTCAATCTGCATGGTCATGCTGTCTTCGTAACATGCTCTTTCGGTTTCATAAAATACACCAAAGGGTCTTGGCAAATGTCCTTCCAGTTTTGGGTCATCAAACATGCGTATCAAAATCTGTGCTTTATAAAAATCACGGTCATCATGTACCCACAGGTCATCAGTTGAAGCACCTTCTGCCAGGTCAACGATTACCGGTTTAAATCCATCTAATTTAATCCCCTTGTTTTGTGCAGCTCCAAAAATTAATGGCTTGCCCTGTTCTAAAAACAATACTTCATCAGGCTTGCTTTTCTTTTCGGTAAATATTTCAAAAGCACCATCGTTAAATATATTGCAGTTTTGATAGATCTCTAAAAAAGAAGCACCCTTATGTAGCTGCGATCGCAGTAACATAGCTTGCAGGTGTTTGGGATCCCTGTCCATGGTACGGGCAATAAAACTTGCATCGGCACCCATGGCCAAAGCCAACGGGTTGAACGGATGATCGATACTGCCAAACGGTGTGCTCTTGGTTATTTTATGTTCTTCGGACGTGGGCGAATATTGCCCCTTGGTTAAACCATATATCTGGTTATTGAAGAGCAGTATATTCACATCAAAATTGCGGCGCAGCAAATGAATAGTATGATTACCACCAATGCTCAATCCATCGCCATCACCAGTAACAATCCATACACTCAACTCTGGCCTTGCAGCTTTTAAGCCACTGGCTACTGCTGTTGCACGGCCGTGAATGCTGTGCATGCCATACGTGTTCATATAATACGGAAAGCGGCTGCTGCAGCCGATGCCACTTACAATTACAATATTCTCTCTTGGAATACCCAGCGTTGGCATAATTTTTTGTACCTGTGCCAAAATGGAATAATCGCCGCATCCGGGGCACCAGCGCACTTCCTGGTCGGTTACAAAATCTTTTGCGGTAAGGGGTGGTAAGCTTGTTATTGTGTCACTCATAGTTTAAGTAGTATTATCCTATAAAGTTATCGAATAATGAAACACAAACAACGGCCGGTGTCGAATTTATGATATGCTTATAAACTTAAAAAAATATTGTTGTAGAAAACCTGCCTTGACATATACTCACAAACGGCATAGAGTTTTTGTATATATTTGATTTATCAAAACAATAACCCTGAAAATTATGAAACGAATCCTTATTTCCCTCTCCATTTTTACGTTTTTCTTATGTGGGTGTGCGCCTGTTATTTACAAAGCAAAAGATTTTTCCTCAATAACTGCCACTCATAAAACAGTAGCTATTTTACCTGCAGATGTAATTATTCAGTTAAGGCCAAAGGAAATGAAAAATACCAGTGCAGAACAAATGATTCGGTTAGAGGAGCAAACCGGCAGAAGTATACAGGATAAAATGTACACCTGGTTTTTAAAAAGGAGTAATAAATTTAAATACACGGTAAGTTTTCAGGATATCAGCAGAACCAATGCATTACTGTTGCAGGCTGGTTAAGATTATGATCATATAAAAACTAAAACCAAAGATGAGTTGGCCCGGCTATTGGAAGTTGATGCTGTAATTTCTACCAAAGCTTCTATGGAAAAACCCATGAGCGAAGGCGCTGCAATTGCAGTTGGCTTGCTGATTGGAAGCTGGGGAAATACCAACCAAATTCAAACATCCATTTCAATAAATGAAGCAACCAAAGGAGAATTGGTTTGGAAATACGACTACTCTGCCTCCGGATCAGTTGGCAGCAGCCCAGAAAGATTGGTAAATGATTTAATGCGAAATGCTTCCAGAAAATTTCCCTACAATGCAAAATAAAAGATTGGCTGGTTTCACTCAGAGAACGCAGAAGAGCAGAGAAAATAGAGAAGTCCGCGACCTATGCCACTCTGCGTTCCCAGCATGAAACTTTTAAGCATTCAAAAGTTCCTCCCAATACTCCGCCGCCCTTCTTGTGTGCGGTATCACAATCGTGCCACCCACTATATTCGCAACTGCAAACACTTCATACATCTGTTCGGTGGTTATTCCCACTTAGAAAATAGAGAAGTCCGCGACCTCTGCCACTCTGCGTTCCCAGCGTGAAACTTTTAAGCATTCAAAAGTTCCTCCCAATACTCCGCCGCCCTTCTTGTGTGCGGTATCACAATCGTGCCACCCACTATATTCGCAACTGCAAACACTTCATACATCTGTTCGGTGGTTATTCCCACTT
>JBBRCM010000037.1:0-26241 GCA_038204855.1 Chitinophagales bacterium | reverse complement strand
TTTTCGGCGCCTGCCACAATAAAACCGTTGAACTACTTGCCAAAAAATGGGATTGTATGCAGGTAGATAATATTGTACCTCCCGACACAAAATCCTTTACGGCAACCGATTCTGCAAACCTGGAAAAACTAAAGGTTGTTTTGCAATCCATCAACTGGACCTTTAAAAACAATATGAGCTACGAATGTGCCGTAGGCGGCCGCATAACCGTACAGGGTAAATATGAGTTGCTGGAAAATGATAAGTTGATCGTGTGCACACCTGAATCTGGAAACAGCAGCAACCGCTATATTATTAAATCATTAACCGCCGATGAACTGGTGCTGGCCGGTAATGCTGAAAATACAAATGTGGTGCTTCATTTTAAACCTGATTAAATAATTAAGCACTCTTTAAATCACATAGATTCATATCAGCATAGAAAAAACATAGGCCAATGTGTTAACCTATGTTTCTAAATTTCTATATGGTTCAAATTGCAAAGTAAAAATTAAGTAGTTTCTTTGTAGATGGCTATCAGTAACAAACTCATTATCATTACAGCTCCATCGGGTGCAGGTAAAACATCCATTACCCGTTACCTGATGAAAGTCTTTCCGAAACTGGCATTTTCCATTTCGGCAGCCACACGCCAGCCAAGAGGTACAGAAAAGGACTGCGTTGATTACCATTTTATATCTACCAATGAATTTAAAGACAAAATTCAGCATAACGAATTTGTGGAATGGGAAATGGTGTACGAAGGAAAATATTACGGCACTTTAAAAGCAGAACTCGACCGCATCTGGCAGCAAAATAAAATTCCGGTTTTAGATATTGATGTAAAAGGAGCTATACATGTGCAGCAGCAATATCCGCAAAGTTCACTCAGTCTTTTTATACAAACCCCGTCGGTTAATGAATTGCAAAAAAGATTAGAAAACCGCGGCACCGAAACACCGGAATCACTGGCAGCTCGGGTTAACAAAGCTGCTTACGAACTTTCATTTAAAGACCAGTTCAACAAACTTATAACTAATGATGACCTGCAGCGTGCCTGCAGCGAGGCGGAAGGCATTGTTGCTGAGTTTATCAAACAATAATCAGTTTAAAAACTCTTTCTTACTTTTATACTATGGATTGGATAGCTTTTATTGCCATTATTGCTTCGTTGGTACTTATTGGTTTTTTTGCGGGTATAGAAATAGCTTTCATATCTGCCAATAAACTGTCTATAGAACTTAACCGCAAACAGGGAACCAAAAGCGGAAAAGTATGGGGGTTTTATGCCGACCGGCCTGCCCGTTTTATTGGTACCACACTGGTAGGTATTAATCTGGTTTTTGTGGTGTATGGTTTACTGGTGGTAAATATGTTGTCGCCTATCTGGCTCTGGATAAAATCAAACTTACCGGCGTCTGCAAATAATTGGGTTGATTATATCAAACTTTTTGTTGAAACTATACTCTCTACCTTCATTGTACTTTTTGTAGAGTTTTTATTCAAAGCATTCTTCAAAGCCCGTAACAGCAGTATCCTCAGTTCAAATTTTATCAGCAGCATTGTTCAGTTCTTTTACTGGATGTTTTCTTCCATAGGTATTTATTTTGTTAATGCAGCCGAGTGGATATTAAAATACATATTAAACGTAAAGATCAGTAACAAAAAAGACATGTTCAGCAAAGTTGACCTGGAGCATTTTATACAACAAAGCAAAAGCCATGAAGAAGAAGACAGCAGCGAGTTGAATAAAGAATTATTTGAAAATGCCTTATCACTCAGCGAAACCAGGTTAAGGGAATGCCTGATACCACGCAAAGAAATTGAAGCGGTGAGTATCAAAGCTTCTGTTGAAGAAGTAAAGGCAAAATTCATCAGTACTCATTTAAGTAAGTTGGTTGTTTACGATGAGAATATTGATAACATTACCGGTTATATTCACCAACTCGACCTGTTTAAACACCCCGCAACCGTTAACGAAATCTTGTTACCCATACCTACCGTACCTGAAAGTATGGCTGCCACCGACCTGATGAATAAATTCAGCAAGGAACGAAAAACCATTGCCTGGGTAATTGATGAATTTGGTGGTACAGCAGGCATAGTTACCATGGAAGATCTGCTGGAAGAAATTTTTGGTGAAATACAGGACGAATATGATACCGATGAGTTTGTTGACAAACAATTATCGACCAATGAGTTTATTTTCAGCGGCCGGGTAGAGTTGGATTTGATCACCGAAAAATACAAACTGGTTTTTCCGGATGATGAGGAAACAGAAACGCTTTCGGGTTACATCATTAAGAATCATGAACAGATTCCCAAGTTAAAAGAACATATCATTATTGGCAACTACGAGATTGATATTTTAAATGTGAGCGATACCCGTATTGAAATGGTTAAGCTGAAGGTTTTAAAATAAACGCACTGCCACGAAATTTTATCTTCCATTATTTTATTTACATGATAATTGCCGTTAATACCCGGTTGAATAAAGAAATGCAGCCGGAAGGTTATGAGAACTTTATGTTTTCAATGCTGGATCAGCTAAGCAAAAAATTTCCAGAACATAAATTTTTATACATTTTCGACAGACCCTATAATGAAGCGCTTGTCTTTCCTAAAAATGTAACGCCAATAGTCGCCGGTCCAAAAACTAATAACAGCATTAGTTTGCAGTATTGGTTCAACTATAAAATACCGGGCATTTTACGTAAACATAAAGTTGATATTTTTTTAAGCATGGGAGGAATTTGTTCTCTCAGAACAAAAACGCCGCAGTATTTGCTAATAAACGATCTTAGTTTTTTACAAACCAATCAAATCCTCAAAAACAAACAAAGCAGATTTTATAAAAAATTTATGCCTGCATTTTTGAAAAAAGCAAAAGCCATTGCAACGGTTTCAGAATATTCAAAAAAACTAATTGCTCATCATTATAAAATTGCAGCAGATACTATCAAAGTTATTCATCCGGGCATTAGTAGCATTTTTAAACCACTTGATTGGGGAGCCCAGGAATTAATCAAAGAAAAATATGCCGAAGGCAAAGCCTATTTTTTGTGCTGTGGAAACAGCAATCTTATAAACTTACTTAAAGCATTTTCTTTCTTTAAAAAAAGACAGAAAAGTAATATGATGTTACTGATTGCAGGCAATGCAGATGAATCGTTTAAAAAAGAAATTAAATCGTACAAATACCGGGATGAAGTAAAATTGCTGGAAGGTCTGGATACAACAGAACTGGCAAAAATAACGGCATCGGCTTATGCTATAGTTCACCCGGTTTTTTATGATGACATTGGGTTACCGGCTTTACAGGCATTGCAATGCAATGTGCCTGTCATCGTGCCAGATACAGGAGCATTACCATCCATTTTTGGTAAAGCTGCCTTATATATCAATCCAGAAAATTTTCAGGATATTGCTCAAAAAATGATGCTTATTTTTAAAGATGAAGACAAAGCAAAGCAACTTGTAAATGCAGGAAAAGAACTGATCAAGCAGTATCAACTGGACCAAACGGCCGATTTGTTGATGCGGTGTATTTTAGAATGTGCTAATTAGCTGATTTGCTAATTTTCCCGAATGTTCTAATCTTCTTTTTACTAAACCGATTAACTTCGCACAAATAATTAGCATATTAGCTAATTAGCAAATCAGCTAATTATTACCATGAATCAATCAACAATAAAAATTGACGTACTGCTTGACCCGAACAAAGTGCCCGAGCAGATAAACTGGACAGCAACCGACAGTACAGCCAATATGGTACAAAAAGCCAAAGCCATGAGTATTGCTTTTTGGGACGGTGCCGATAAAACAGCCATGCGTATTGATCTTTGGACCAAAGATATGATGATGGATGAAATGGCCGACTTTTATTACCAGATGCTGATGAGTATGGCCGATACATTTAAACGTGCTACCCAACAGCATGAAATAAGTGATGACATGAAAAAATTTGCAAAGGAATTCTTTGATAAATTCAAAGCAATACAATTGAAAGAACAGAAATAGCTGTTAGCATTTAGCTGATAGCTGTTAGCAGAGTTCAAAAGCTAATGGCTAATAGCTAATGGCTAGCAGCTTTTATAAACCTAAAATAAAAATACTACCATGAGTTTAGAACAACAGATAATGACCGAAATGAAAGAGGCTATGAAAGCCAAGAACGAAGGCGTTTTACGTGCCTTGCGTGGTATTAAGGCCGAGATTATTAAAGCCAAAACAGAACCTGGTGCTGCCGGAGAAATTGATGAAGCCACCGAACAGAAATTTTTACAAAAGATGATGAAGCAGCGCAGGGATTCGCTGGAGATTTTTGAAAAACAGGGACGTGAAGACCTTGCTTTAAAGGAAAGGGAAGAAATGGCAGTGATAGAAAAATTTTTACCAAAACAATTAGATGAAGCCGAACTGAAAGAGATCATCAAAAAAATAATTGCTGAAACCGGGGCAGCTTCTCCTGCCGATATGGGTAAAGTAATGGGCGTTGCCAGCAAGCAATTGGCAGGTAAAGCTGATGGAAAAATGATCAGTGGTATTGTTAAGGATCTGCTTGCCTCTTAAGTTTTTATGTAATTGGTAATTAGGAATTGGGGCTATGCAAGACTTTTTTTTTTATAATTAATCTCTTTATCGCATGATTCAGGTTTATAAATTAGCATATAGCTTTAATTAAAGGCTCCTCCTAATTCCAAATTACCAATTACTAATTCCTCCAGAATGCTGATAGATTTTACTTTTGCTGCACTCATCATCTTGGCCATAATAAAAGGTTATCAGAAAGGACTCATTATTGCAGTCTTTTCTATTATAGCATTTATTGTTGGTTTGGCTGCTGCTTTAAAATTATCTACTGCCGTTGCCGCTTATTTAAAAGACAGTATAAGTGTTTCTGCCAAGTGGTTGCCGTTTATTGCTTTTGCCCTCGTATTTTTTGCGGTGGTCGTTCTGGTAAAGCTGGGCGCTAAATTAATTGAAAAAACATTTCAGGCAATAATGCTCGGCTGGCTTAACCGCCTCGGAGGAATTGTATTGTACACTGTGCTTTACCTGATCATTCTCAGCATTTTTATTTTTTTTGCCGAAAAGCTGCATTTACTTCAGCAGTCAGCCATTGAAAGTTCGCAAACCTATCACTTTATACAGCCCTGGGGGCCTAAAGTAATGGATAATTTTGGCAGGCTGATACCGGCTTTCAAAGATATGTTTACAGATCTGGGCGGCTTTTTTGATTCATTATCAAACAAAATTTCGCATTAATTTCAACCATTATCTTATTTAGCGTAATTTTAACCCTAATCACCGGTTTCATGTGCTGATATTTATTGACTTTAGCAACATGAAATTCGCCTAAGTCATTCCTGTTGATATACAACTTTGATTAGGGCTCATTTCATAACTTTACAATTGAGATAGCGGTTTATTTTAAACAATTTGCAATTACGGATGAGTTACGAAATTAAACTAGACGGAAAATTTAGATTCATTGAAGAAGGCGAAGGCGAGCCTTTGTTATTACTGCATGGTTTATTTGGAGCGCTGAGTAATTTTCAGTTCCTGATAGAGCATTTTCGTAAAACGAATAAAGTAATTGTTCCGCTTTTGCCCTTGCTGGAACTTGATCTGCTGCACACTTCTGTAGGTGGACTACAAAAATTTGTACATCGTTTTATTGAACACCGTGATTTAAAAGATATACACCTGCTGGGCAATTCACTTGGCGGCCACGTGGCACTGGTATATGTTTTAAAACAGCCCGAGCGTATTAAATCAATCACGTTAACCGGTAGTTCCGGCTTATTTGAAAACGGCATGGGCGATACTTACCCCAAGCGTGGGGATAAAGAGTACATACGCAAAAAAACCGAACTTACCTTTTATGATCCAGCCATGGCAACTGAAGAACTGGTTAATGAAGTATTTGAAATTACCAATAACCGCATGAAGGTGATAAAAATCATCGCACTGGCAAAAAGCGCCATCCGCAATAACTTGGGCGAAGAGCTGAACCAGATTAAACAACCGGCCTGCCTCATCTGGGGAAATAATGACACCATTACACCGCCATTTGTTGCCAAAGAATTTCATCGCCTTATGCCAACCAGCGAATTACATTTTGTTGACAAATGCGGCCATGCACCCATGATGGAAGTTCCGGAAGAGTTTAACAGGCTGCTGGATGCCTTCTTAACTAAATTAAAAACACCCGCTGCAACGCTTTAATCATAATTTTTGTCATTACCAGAAACGCAGTGTTAATTGAACCGGTCATCATACTTTTACGCATCAGTTTTACGTTACTGCAGTAGCTGTTACTAACCTAAACCAGTGATATGTTAACAATAGATCTTATCAACAACAATATTCCCCGGCTTCAGCTTAAAGACACGGTGAGTAAAGCCCTGCGCCTTATCAGCGATTTCAGGGTAACGCATTTGCCGGTTGTTGAAGATGAAAAATTCCTTGGCCTTATAAGCGAAGACGATCTGCTTGATCAGGACGAACCCAAGATGCCCATGGAGCTGTTACAGGAATTTTTCATCCATGCATCAGTACATGATAACGAACATTTTTTAAACGCCGTTACCTGTAGCAATCAGTTTGATACAACGGTGGTTCCGGTAGTAAACGAAGAAAACGACCTGGTTGGTGTAATTACTACTAATGACCTGCTTAAAACCCTTGGCAATTTTGCCGGCACCAACGAAATTGGCGGCATCGTCGTGCTGGAAATGGAACGCAGCCAGTTTGCCATTTCAGAAATAAGCCGCATTGTTGAAAGTAACGACGCAACAATCCTGCACTTAAATACAACCGTGCATTCCGAAACCGGTATGCTTACCGTTACCCTGCACATTAATAAAAAAGAAATAGCTGCCATCGTATCTACTTTCGAAAGGTATGACTACGATGTTATTTATTATTTTGGTAACGAGAATTTTGAAAATGAAATTCACAGTAACTACCGCCACCTGATGAATTACCTTGACATTTAATGAATGGGCTTAAAAAAATAATTTACGCTGCTATCATCCTGGTTTTACCATTAAGCAGTCTTGCTCAAAAATCAAAAACCACCAATTTCAATTTTGTTGATACCGCTTTATTAAAAGCCAACAAAATCTGCATAAAAGACCTGCAGGTCTCAGGCACAAAAAAAACTAAAGTATATATTGTTTACAGGGAGATTCAGTTTAAAAAAGGTGATTCCATATTGATCGCCGATTTGTATAAAGAACTGGAACAGGCCAGGGTGCAGGTTTACAACACGACGCTTTTTAATGAAGTCACCTTTGACGTTACTGCACTTGATGCTTCCAACCTAACCATACATGTGCAGGTGCTGGAGCGCTGGTACCTCTACCCTGTGCCGCAATTCAAATGGATTGACCGCAATTTTAATGAATGGTATAAAACGTATAATCACAGTTTAAGCCGGGTTGATTATGGATTAAAATTCGTTCATTATAATCTTAGTGGCCGGCGGGATCAGTTGCGTATTTATTTGATTAATGGCTATACAAAAAATGTTTCGTTCAGTTACTCTGCTCCTTACAGCAATAAAAAACTTACCCAGGGTTTTACCATTGGTGGTGGTTATTTACAAAAAAGAGAAATGTCCATCAAAACAAATTACAACGACTCCTTAATATTTTATCCATCCAACCGGGTAACCAAAACAAAGGCCGATTTTGTTTACAAAAGCTGGTATGTAAATGCAGGTTATACTATCCGCAGAGGTTTTTTTACAAAGCATGTTTTTTCTGCCAGTTACACCCACATTAAAATAGCCGACTCAGCAATTGACAAGCGGTACAATCCAAACTATTTTAAAGACTCCGTTACCTCCAAAGGAATTATTGATCTTAACTACAGGTTTGTTTATACAAATGTTGACAACGGATCTTACCCGTTAAAAGGCAAAACAGGTTTTGTATCCTTCCTAAAAAGAGGGCTTGGTTTTTCTGGCGGCGTAAATATGTTTATGGTTGAAGCAGGTTTAAACAGGTATTATAACATGGGTAAAAACTGGTTCAGCAGCATTCAGCTTAGCGGAAATATAAAACTTCCCTTTGACCAAGCTTACATAAACCAGCGTGGCCTTGGTTATGGCGAAAACTATTTACGGGGCCTGGAGTATTATGTGATAGATGGAGTGGCCACCGGTTTAATCAGATCAACCATCAAAAAAAAGTTGATCTCCTTTAATATTCCTTTCCGCTATCTTCCAAAATTACTGACAAAAATACCTATCACCATTTTTGCAAAAACTTATACAGACATTGGATACGCCTATACCAAACAGAAATACGACACTTATCTCAACAACCGTTTATTATATTCGGGTGGTTTCGGTATAGATATTCTTACATTCTACGATTTTAACCTTAAGTTTGAATACAGTTTTAATCAATTAGGCAAAAACGGTTTATTTTTGCACAATCAATCTGGTTTTTAATTTTGACATCAAAAATACAAACACTACGTGGACTGGCTGAGCTGAGGCACATGAAAATTGCTATCTACAGCCGTGGTATAGAAAATAACCAGCACCAGGATATCATCCAGTTGCTGGATGAACTGGCGTTAAGCGGTGTGGAGCTCGTCTTCTACCAGGATTTTTTCAACCAGTTTTATTCTTCCATCAGTGCCAAGGCAAAATACTCAACCTTCAATTCATCCGAAGACCTGGATAAAAATATTGATTTCATCATCAGCCTTGGTGGAGATGGCACCATGCTTGATACCGTTACCCTGGTTAAGGACAGCGGCATACCCGTGGTTGGTATTAATTATGGCCGCCTCGGTTTTCTAGCCAATATTGGTAAAGAGGATTTGATACCTGCAGTAGAAGCACTTGTTAACCGAACTTATATTGTAGATAAAAGAACCCTGCTGCATCTAGATTCAGACGTTCGGTTGTTTGGCGATGCTCCTTACGCCCTCAATGAATTTACACTGCACAAAAAAGACACTTCGCCCATGATAAAAATACACACCTATTTAAACGGTGAGTTTTTAAATACCTATTGGGCCGATGGATTGATTGTGGCAACACCAACCGGCAGCACCGGTTATTCATTAAGCTGCAACGGGCCGGTTGTATTTCCTGATAGTGGCAGTTTTGTAATCACACCGGTATCGCCGCACAACTTAAACATACGCCCCATCATTATACCCGATAACAATATTATTTCTTTTGAAGTTGAAGGACGCACCGATGGTTTTTTATGCACGTTAGACAGCCGCCGCGAAATAGTTACCAAAGACATTCAACTGGCTGTGCGTAAAGAAAGTTTTGGCATCAACCTCATACGCCTTAACGAAAATAATTTTCTGCAAACGCTGAGAAATAAGCTAAGCTGGGGTTTGGATGTGAGGAATTAGAAGGGGGAGTTTTTTTATTGTCCCAACATTTTATCATTATTGAACTTCATTGGCGTCTCTTGTACGGTGTAGCTTTATTGAGTTTTTATCGAAGCGTAGATATAAAATAGGCTTAAGATAGAATTCTATGAATTAATTCTATAGAAAGTAGCCTATAAATTAAAAATTATATTAAATTGCAATTACATCATTGAATATGCAGGTAGCTTATTAATAATTTTGAATCTGATTTGGATTGGTAAGTGCCAGTTTAACAACGAATAAAAATAACCTATTAAATTGTGTATATGAAGCCGATATTTGACTCTACTTTACATGAAATTTTAAACGAAAGGCTTGACAAATTAGAAAAACATTTTAAAGCCGATGTAATATTTTATTATGGCCCCATTGCTGATTCTTTAGAAAAACCATTTAGAGATTTTATAGAGGACCTAAAATCAGATACTTTAATAAATGACACACTTTGCATATTCTTAAATACACCTGGAGGCAGTGCTGAAACTGTTGAAAAGCTAGTTAAAATAACTAGGCATCACTACAAGGAAGTTTATTTTATCGTGCCAGATTCTGCATACTCTGCTGGAACAATATTCTGTATGTCAGGTGACAAAATATTTATGGATTATTCTTCATCTCTTGGACCGATAGATCCCCAAGTCTATAATGGTACAAATTGGGTTCCTGCTTTAGGCTATCTGGATAAAGTTGAAGAGCTTATAGACAAATCATTAAAAGGAACATTGTCTCAAGCTGAAATGGTCATGTTAACACAACAAGATCTTGCAATGTTAAGAAGACATGAACAGGCAAGAGATTTAACAATAGCCTTATTAAAAGAATGGTTAGTAAAATTTAAGTTTAAAAACTGGGATAAACATCGCACAACTACAGAAAAGATTGGGCAACTTGTTACCGATGCTGAAAAAGTTGAAAGAGCTACGGAAATCGCAAGAGATTTGGGTAATAATAAAATATGGCATTCACATGGACGTTCTATAGGTATCTTTGCTTTAACTGACATCCTTAGACTTGAAATAGAAGATTATTCTAATGATTTAGTGTTGAAACCATTGATTAGAGAGTATAATGATCTAATTTGTCAATATATTCTTAGAAACGGTTCTGAAGTCTTCTTACATTCACGAAAATTTATTTAATTTTGTAGTATGAAATTATTAACTGAACAACTCTCTGATCTAATTTCGAAAGAATCATCAAATCCTTTAGGAGAACAAAAATTAAAAGAGTTTGATAAGCTTATTACTGACATGAAAAATGCTGGTATAATAAAGAAGCCAGTTTATGATCTACCTTTAGTAGATACAATTGGTAGAAATTATTATTCCTCAATGAACAAACATAAGTAGTAGAACAGCTATAAAGGCTTCATCAATATTGGAGTTTAGCCGCTCTTTGTGTTACGCAAACCATGTCCACACCGTTGTTGCACCTCCAGCCAACAACCACAAATTAAATTTCAGCCTTTATACTTTTAATAAAGAACATCAACACCCCCGCCAGCAGCATAGAGCAGGCTCCAATTAAAATAATATAGATCGTTTCTCCGGCAAAAAAATGTTTGTTTAAATATCCCAATAAAAAGGCTGCTGTTACCTGCGGTATAACCACCGAAAAATTAAACACGGTAAAGTAAGCTGTCATTTTATCTTCGGGGGCAATATCACTTATTATTTTGTAAGGGATGTTTGAAATGCTGCTCCAGGCAATGCCGATAAATACAAAACAAACAGGCAACAGGTATTGGTTTTTAATAAAGCCGATCAGCATTAACCCAAGTCCGCCAATCAACAATGCAATGGCGTGTAATTTTTCTTTAGTAATGTACCGCAGCAGTCTTGGTATAAAAAATGTCAGGAAAGCCGCAAGCGTAGCGTAAAAAGCAAAACACATACCTACCCAAAAAACACCGTTTTCAAAAGCGGTACTCTCTGCATCGGTACTATGAAATATATAACGCGTTATAACCGGTACAGCATAAATCCATAAAGCAAATAGTGCCAGCCAGGTAAAAAACTGAACAACAAACAACGGCAATAAATGCTTTACAATACGTATCATGGTAATAAATGTAACTCCTTTTTATATAACCCAATCCTGTATCATTTTTCTCAATTTGTTTAAGCTCCCACATATTCGGGTAGTTATCCAACAGGAACAGCCTAACCTAAACCATTAAACCTTAAATCTTTCAACATACCTTTGCTCAACTTTTATTATGCCATTCAGATCAACAAAACTGAGGTCAGTATTCATTATTTTCTGGTTTTTACTGGCCTATATACTTGCGGCCCTTGTATGGTGGTTTATTGCGCTTAACAGGCAAAATAAACTGATGACGAAGTACGAAATGGAGCAGGTACATACAACCGATAAAAACTACCAGGCCAGGTTTAATGAAATAAAATCTTTAGAAAAAAGAAAAACTGCACAATACATTGGCGAGGGTGTAACTTTTTTTCTGCTCATTATAGCAGGTGCTGTATTCGTTTTCAGAGCCGTACGGCGTGAGTTAAGAATAAGCCGCCAGCAGCAGAATTTTATGATTGCCATTACGCATGAACTTAAAACACCCATTGCAGTTGCCAAGCTTAACCTGGAAACCATGCAGAAAAGAAAGCTGGATGAAACGCAGCAGCAGCGGCTGATACAAACCACGCTGGAAGAAACCAACCGGTTGAATGCACTTTGCAATAACATGCTGCTTTCTTCGCAGATGGAAGCCGGCGGCTACCGCGTTACCAACGAAGAAACAAATATCAGCGAACTGATTGGCAGTTGTGTACAGGATTTTATAAGAAGGTATCCACTACAAAAAATAGAACCTGCAATTGCGCCGGATATTTTTATCAGCGGCGATAGGTTATTATTACAGATGCTTGCCAATAACCTGATTGACAACGCCATTAAATACGGCGCAAAGGAATCGCCGGTTAAGGTTTTACTATCAGAAGAAAATAATAAAATATTTTTTTGTGTTAAGGACCAGGGCAAAGGAATTGCTGCGGAAGAAAAAGATAAGATATTCAGCAAATTTTACCGGGTGGGTAATGCAGCAACTAAAGCCGCAAAAGGAACCGGTTTGGGCCTTTATCTTTGCAAAAAAATAGCCGAACAGCATAATGCAAACATTTCCATGACAGACAACGCCCCATCTGGTGCTATTTTTACAGTTATATTAAATTCATCGTTAGAAAAAACATAGACCACAATGCCCGATAAAAAATTCTCGATATTATTAGTGGAAGACGAAGAAAATTTACAGGAAGCCCTGAAGCTGAACCTGGAGTTGGAAGGTTATGAAATTACCGGTGCTTATGATGGTGCTGAAGCATTACAGGCGGTGCAAAAAGAATATTTTAATCTCATCATACTTGATGTAATGTTGCCCGAAATAGATGGCATCACCGTTTGCGAAACCATCAGGCTGAGCAACCCCGATATTCCGATACTGATACTAAGCGCAAAAAATAGCAGTGCCGACAGGGTTTTGGGTTTAAAAAAAGGTGCCGATGATTACCTGACCAAACCATTTAACCTGGAGGAATTATTACTCCGTGTAAATAACCTCATCAAAAAAAGCGAACGCCTCAGCAGTAAGGAACCCATACCGGATGTGTACGAATTTGGTAAGAATAAAATTGATTTTAAAGCATCGGAAGCATTTACCAAAAGTGGCGAAAAAGTAACCCTCACAAAAAAAGAGATCATGCTGCTTAAACTGCTGATTGAAAATAAAAACGAAGTGGTTACCCGTGAAAAAATTTTACAGGTGGTTTGGGGTTACAATGTTTACCCAACCACCCGAACTATTGATAATTTTATACTCAACTTCCGTAAATATTTTGAAGAAGACAGCCGTGATCCGAAGTATTTTCATTCGGTAAGAGGGGTTGGTTATAAGTTTACTTTGGCTTAGTTTGTTTCTTAGCTACATACTAAATACTAAACCTTCTAACCTTTCTAAACCCCCTAAACCAAATCCTGAACGCTGTCTTAGGGCTATCCCGCTAAACCCTGTAAGTGTTCATCAATTGAACCAAATCATTTGTTCTTTCATACATTGATTTCATCTGCTCATTATCGGCAAAGGGAGTATATAATTGCCACTCAATTTCATCAAGCAGTTTTTGCAGCTCTACCGATGTTTCGTTACTGATCCCTTTCACGTCAAGCTGTTCCGCAATATTTTTCCTATTCAATTCTTCCGCAGGCAATGCCAGTTTTTTCGAGAGATAATTTTTTAAACCTATATTCAGCAGGCTGTAAAACAAGCTGCCATCGCTGTGTTGCAGGCATTCTTCCGCAGCGGCCAGAGGGTTTTGCTGTTCCATTAAAATTTCTTCAACTAGCATTTCGTTGTTAGCTATTTCCTCCGCAGCATTTTGAGAAGTTGTTGCCAGCTTTTCTTTTTTTGTATCCCGTTTCAACCAAACAATCAATCCAATAATAATAAGCATGGCAACCAGGCTTACAACTCTTAACCGGTTACTGAAAAATCGGGTAAGCAGGTTGTCTTTCTTCTTTTCGCTGGCTACAGCAATTACAGTTCTGGGCTTACCGGTTCCTTTGGTAACTTTAATTTCAATTGCTTTGGTTAAAACAGTTTTATATTTTGAGTCGTGGTTATCAAAATAACTAAACTCCAAAGCTGGTAAAATGTAATTGCCGGGTTTTGAAACCGTAAAGGGAAATTCAAATATTTTTCTTCCGCTTACAGGAACGGTGCCATTAAATAAATCATCTGTTGCTTTGGATTCAAATCCGTCAACACCGGGTGGCCAGAAAATTTCAGGCGCATTAATCATCTGCAGGTTTCCTTCACCGGAAATAATAATGGCTATTTTACCATCATCATCGGTTGTGAAATTATTTTTTTCAATCCTTGCTTCAATGCTGAACTTGCCAACGGCACCTTTAAATCCAGCAGGCTTTCCAGCATCGGGCAATGGCTTAACTAAAATACTCAATTGCTTACTTTGCAAACTGACTTTTTGTATTTCTATCCCTTCGGGAGGGATGGTTGCATTTGCAAAATCATCAAATATATCGGCCCGTTGGTTCAGGTATTCTGCTTTAATAAACTGCACATTGTTTTCTATTTCTGCAACGCCCAGGTCCAGTTCTCCGGCAAGCAACGGGTAAAGCTGTACTTTACGGATGCTGTACACGTTGTATTCACGCCCTTCAAACTTTTCAGTATGGTAGCTCATGTCATTGGGTTGCTGCATATCCAGCACAGAAAATCCGTTGAAGGAGGGATTCTTTACCATGTTGCTTTCGCTCTTGAGTCTTGTAAACAGTTTATAATTAGCCACAACCGGTTCACCAATGTAAGCAGATCTTTTATCGGTCTCCAGCCTTACAAAAATGTTTCGTTTTATTTTATCGGCCGGGTTTTCGCCCTTGCGTAAAATAAAATCGTTGAAGGTTGATCGGGGTGCAGGTTCGGCAAACGGATCCATATTGCCAAAGGGAGAATTAAACCCATTTGTAGCGGCGTTGTTCCCCGAAGCTTGATTGGTAACTTTTAACTTAACGGGGTTGCTTGTGTAATCGCCTGCATCAGCTTTAGCCCTGGCTGGCATAATGGTAAAATTGCCCGTTGCTTTTGGTTTTAAAATAAAGCTTAGAGCAATGTATTTTTTAACTGCCCCGTTTATCATGGTCATACCACTCTCCTGGTTAGGACCGCTAATAATTATAAAATTGCTGAGATTCGGAGGAACGATCTGTTGCACTTCATTGGCATTTTCTACCATCAGCTTTAACTGGGTATATTCATCCTTGCCAATTTCAGCAGGCGTTAAACTTGCAGAAAATTTTATCTGGGCATTGGCAAAGTAACCAGTGAGTAAAAAAAACAGTAAGATTATTTTTTGAAAAACCTTTTTCATATCAAAATAACAAAAATAACGGATTACAGCTTGCCAATAAAAGCCCAAAAGTATAAAAGGTCGAAATTAATTGTTAAACTAATTTTGGCAACGTTCAATCATAAACCAAAAATTCAGATATGCTCATACAACTTTGCCAAAGTTTAGTAATACGCTAAACATTTAAGCATGTTCTTCCAACTTTGCGAAAGTTTTATGCTGATTTGCAAAGTTTACAAGTCGCCCAACTGTGGTCGCAAAACAATCTCCTCCACACATGCCTGCGGAGATAACTGCGCCGCTGCATAAACCATTTGGGCAACATCAGCCGCTTCCATAATTCGTTTGGGGTCTATACCGCTGCCACTCCAGCTATCGGTATAAGCCGCACCGGGAAGCACATGCGTAACTTTTATACCATGCGGTTTCATCTCTTCCCGCAGGTTCTTACTAAACCCATATAAAGCAAATTTACTGATGCTGTATGCCCCACCATTGGGATAAGCCATTATGGAGGCAATGGAGCAGATATTAAAAATATGTCCTCCCCTTGATTTGATCATTCCAGGCGCAATCATTCTTGTTAAGTGATAAGCACTGTACATGTTCACTTCCATCATTTTTTCCAGCATGCCATCATCTTCGCCATAAGCACTACCCGGTAAATAGATACCGGCATTGTTTACTAATATATCAATGTTTGCTGCATGGCTGTTAATCCATTCAACAAATTGTTGTAAGGATGTTTTATCCGAAACATCGCAGGTTTTTGTATTAATTTTATTTTGAGGAAAGCGTTCTTGCAGATCATTACCAGTTGCTTCCAGCTCAGTTTTATTTCTGGCGCAGAGAAAAAATTTATGCGCCTGTTCATCTTTTGCAAATGCTTCTGCAATTGCTTTTCCTAATCCTTTTGATGCTCCGGTAATTACTATGTTCATTTTTATTTTGTTAAATCGGTAACTTGCAACAGATAAGTAAAGTTAACAGGTTCGTTTCTAAAATTATGATATTCAACTTTAGTAAAATCTGGAATATTTTTTTGGAGCCCGGCTTAAAAGCTTTGATTGAACTTTATTGGCGACGCTCCGTTCAACTTCTTATCTTTCATCAACTTTAATTGTGTTTTATTAAAAAGTATTTTAAAAATTATGCCCCAGTATAAACATCTTTTTTTCGACCTTGACCATACCCTTTGGGACTTTGATGCCAATGCAAAAGAATCGCTGACCGATTTGTATACACTTTTAAACCTGGATGAAAAAACAAAGATTGATTTTGAAGATTTTTATCCAAAATATCTTTTTCACAATGAAGTTTTGTGGGACCGCTACCACAAAGGGCTCATCAGCTCCGAAGATCTGAAGTGGAAACGTATGTGGCGCACCATGCTTGATTTTAAGATTGCTGATGAGCCACTGGCCAGGGAAATGAGTGAGCAATTTTTAGAAATATTGCCCACAAAAAAAATACTTTTTCCGCACACCATCGAAATTCTGGATTACCTGAAAGAAAAAAAATACAGTCTGCACCTGATCACCAACGGCTTTGAAAAAACACAATGGAGCAAGCTTGATAACAGCGGATTAAGCAGCTATTTTACCCACGTAATAACATCTGAAGCCAGCAACAGCCTGAAGCCTAAAAAGGAAATTTTTGATTTTGCTATGGCCAGCGCAAAGGCTACACTACCCGAAAGCATTATGATTGGCGATAACCTGGAAGCTGACATACAAGGCGCCATGAATGCCGGTATGGACACGGTTTTTGTAAACCACATTAATGCTGTACCGGAAATAAAACCCACTTTCACAGTTACTCATTTACAACAACTGGAAAACATATTTTAAACGCTCGTCTGATTTTTCGGAATCTCTTATTGTTACAGGTTCTGCTCCCTCTCCTTGGGAGAGGGTTGGGGGTGAGGTCTTTTAAATGTAAGGCATAAAAAAACCTTCGCTAAGGAAGGTTGTAAATAAGTTTTGCTAAGACTACATTTTGGCTGTTGTGCTGCTTTTGTCTTTGCAACATCCGCCTTTTGCTTTTTCGTCTTTTGCCTTGTCTTCTTTTGTGCAGCAGGTTTTTCCTTTAGCACATTTTTTCTTTTTTCCTTTGTCGGCTAAAGCAACACCGGTAACAAACATAAACGCTGTGGCTAATAAAAGTACTTTCTTCATGATTATATTTTTTTGTTTAATTAATTTATAAGCGTAAAAATAGGGTAGAAATTGCAGTAAACCAACAGGCAATTGTTAATTTTTATAATGTGGCAATTACTGTTACGCCTCCTTGTACAACCTGGTTAAGTGCTACATTTACCTTGGTTCCAATGGGTAAAAGCAGGTCGACCCGGCTGCCAAACTTTATAAAACCCATTTCTTCGGTCTGTTTTACCTTTTGCCCCACGTGCAGATAATTTACAATACGTTTGGCCAAAGCACCCGCAATCTGCTTAACCAATATTTCTGTATTGCCTTTTCTTATCACTACCGAATGGCGCTCATTATCGGTTGATGATTTGGGATGCCAGGCCACCAGGTATTTACCTTTGTGATATTGATTATACACCACATCTCCATCTATAGGATTTCGGTTTACATGCACATTTGCGGGACTCATAAAGATTGAGACCTGTAAACGCCTGTCCTTAAAATATTCTACATCGGTTGTTTCTTCAATTACCACTACTTTACCATCAGCCGGTGCTACAATTAAATTTTCACCAATGGTAAGTGTACGGTTTGGTATACGAAAAAAAGATACCAGGAATAATAATAACCCCAGTGTTAAAAAAAAGATGATGGCACAAAGCCACATGAACGAGGCGCTCAGGAAATAGAACACTACCAGGTTAATGGCGCCAAAAATCAAAGTGCCTATGGCGATGCTTTTATATCCTTCCCTGTGTATGGTCATTATGTAAGATTAAGCTGCAAATATAAGGAGTTTGGGGTTTTGGGTTTGTTGTTTGATGCCCTCTCACTAAAGAAAGAAATATACATATACCCAAACGGCAGGCACAGCAACAAGCAAAGAATCAAACCTATCTAAAAAGCCGCCATGGCCCGGCATAAAACTACCACTGTCTTTTACATCGGCCATGCGCTTTAATTTACTTTCCAGGAGATCGCCCAGGGTTCCGAAGATGGCGCAGATGGCGGGGATAATAAACCAAATACTTCTCTGAAAATCAATACCTGAACATTTCAAAATTATAAATGGATACAGGAACCCAATCGTAATTATACAAAGTATTATACCCCCGATTGTTCCTTCCAGAGTTTTTTTAGGAGATATTTTTGTGAGCGGTGTTTTACCAATGAATGAGCCTACCAAATAAGCCATAGTATCGTTTAGCCATATTGAAAACAGGATGCCACATGGAATTATATAACCAACATCCACAGTCAACTGTCCATCTTTGTAAATCATTCCAAACTGCCTTAAACTTATCATCATCAAAACAGGCATTGTTATATACACAACTCCCAACAAACAATACTTCAAATATTTCTCCCTATAAATTTTCTTCATCAATTTCACAAACTCATACCAACACCCAAAATGTATAATTGTAAATAAGGTAAAAAAACTCCAAGAATTCCAGAGCAAGCCAGCAAGCATCACAACCACAAAAAGTAGTGCTGTTAAGGCTCTTGTTTTAAATGTTTGGATATTTAAGGCCAATGGTTAAATGTTTTTATTTTCAGGAAAAGGATTGTACGTGGTACTTTGCTCCATCAAATCTTGCTCTTCAAATGCAATTTGGGTGCGGTTTTTTGCAGAAAATTTATCGAACAAAATAAACAAACCGATGGTAAATATCAACGCCGTTACAGCTCCCCACCACGGCAGTTTAGGATCCAGCTTATCCAGTTCAATTTTTTGTGTATGTTTCGATATCCAGAACAACTGAATTACAGCAACTGTATTATTTAAAAAGTGAGCCACAATATTTACCCATAAATTTCTACTGCGCTGGTACATCAGCCCTAACACAAAACCAAGCAATGCCCTGCTTAAAAATAAAAATACCGACATGTGGATCAAACTGAAAAACAAGGATGTAACCATCACTGCCAGCAACGGCTTTTTCCACCAGCGTTCCAGTAAATTCTGCACAGCACCTCTGAAAAATACTTCCTCAAACAATGCCGGGAAAAAAGCCATGATAACCAGGGCCATAAAAAATTCGCCCCAGCTTTTTAAATTACTAAGGGCCATTACCTGCTCGGTGTAAGCAGCTTCCATCCGCATGCCCAGGGCGTTTAATGAGGGAAAATTGGTTAGTATGGCTTTGCTTAAATCCTCCAACGGGTTTGCAATTACATTCGCTAAAAAAATAAGGAAGAAGCCCAAAACAATTTGCCGGGCATTAATGTGTTTATTAAACCCCAGCCAGAATTTATTTTTTCCATGGCAAATGAGCATGTATGCAACTGCCGGCATAAATAACAGCAAAAAAGTACCCGAAACCTGTGCAATTCTTGAATAAGTGATGTTTTCAGGCTTAAGCATGGCTTTTAGCATCGCATCTCCCATTTTATCCATGGGCAAGCCCGAAGGAACCAATTGCAATGCAATAATTAATTGCACAATGCCGGCCAGTATAAATCCTGCACCGGTAAAAACCAGTAAAATACCCAGTTGGCCCCACCCGGTCATACCTTTTACGCTCCTGTATTCCATAGCTATGCTGATTAGTTGTAAATTTGCCGTCGCAATATACAATGAGTAACGCCGATTAGCCAAAAAGATAGTATAAATGGCTTTCAATCGAGATAATACCATCAAATTTTTGCCAAAAACGTTTAAAAAATAAAATGCCAAATATAGGTCCCATACAATTACCCGATTTCCCGCTCTTGCTTGCGCCCATGGAGGATGTGAGCGACCCGCCATTTCGTGCCGTTTGCAAAGATCACGGTGCCGACCTGATGTACACCGAGTTCATCAGCAGCGAAGGATTAATACGTGATGCCATTAAAAGCCGCCAGAAACTCGACATTTTTGATTACGAGAAACCCGTTGGCATACAGATTTTTGGTGGCGATGAAGAAAGCCTCTCGCTGGCAGCAAAAATTGTAGATGTAACCAATCCTGATTTGCTGGATATAAATTTTGGCTGCCCTGTAAAAAAAGTAGCGCTTAAAGGTGCCGGTGCCGGTGTGTTAAAAGATATTGATCTGATGGTGCGGCTGACCAGTGCGGTGGTAAAATCAACGTCGCTGCCGGTTACCGTAAAAACAAGATTGGGCTGGGATGATAATACAAAAAATATTGAAGAGGTTGCCGAACGCCTGCAGGATGTTGGCATAAAAGCTTTAGCCATACATGGCCGCACCCGTAGTCAAATGTACAAGGGACAGGCTGATTGGGAACTGATAGGAAAAGTGAAAAATAATCCGAGGATTACCATGCCTATTTTTGGTAATGGCGATATTGACAGCCCGGAAAAAGCATTGGAATACAAAAACAAATATGGCATTGATGGTATTATGATTGGTCGTGCTGCCATTGGTTATCCGTGGATATTTAATGAGATAAAACATTTTTTAAAAACCGGTGAGCATCTACCTTCACCATCTATTGAAGACCGGGTGGCCGTTTGCAAAAAACACCTGCATAAATCTTTTGAATGGAAAGGCCCTAAGGTTGGCATTTTTGAAATGCGCAGGCATTATACCAATTATTTAAAAGGATTGCCCGGCATTAAAGATTACCGCTTAAAATTAGTTACGCTTGAAACCGTTGAAGAGATTGATGCTGTGCTGGATGAAATAGAAATTAAGTATGCCGGTTACGAGTTTCAAAAAACTCCTATTGAGCTGATTAACTATCATGAGAAATGCCCGGTGTAATTAAGACCAATAATCTTTCATCAATTCAGTACTCCATTGCGGTTGTTTTATTTCTACAGACGGCAAAAATTCTTTCATTACCGGTTTAATGTCCAGGATGATTGTGCCGTCAACAGCATCTAAGTACTTCACCCAAATCTTATTGTCTTCTCTTTTTATCAGCTCAACAATGGTTAAACCAATGGCGCTGGGCCTGTCTTTTTTGCGTTGAGCAAAAATACCAACATCGGGCCAGTCTTTATTACCTCTTGGATGCCCGCTAAAAACTACTTTGGATTTATCCGATTTGTCAAAGTGAAAAATAATTTCAAGGTGCGAAAATTCATCAATGCCATTGAATGAATTGGCAGGTATCTCTGGCATCAATTCAATTTCACTTATCACAGCTCCCCAAAAATCATCTGACAGATATTTTCTGCTGTTTGTAACGATGGCGACTGGGTTTAGAGTGATAGACATGATTATTTATTATTTACAATTTGCTGTAGATGATCACTATATATTTTGCCTCTTTTTTCTGCAAAATAATCAGCACCCAGCATAATGATTGCCTGTAAGGCCAATGCGACGCCAAAGCCATACCAGAATGATATATCGGGGTTTGATCTGAAAAGAAAAATTAAAATAAGTCCTGCGATGATGAAAGCGATCTCTACCCAACGGTAAATAACAAAATTCTTCATTACAGCTTTCATACGTGGTTGCTCGGTTTGTTTAACATAGTTAACCGGTTCCATGCCAATGTTGTAAGCAATATCTGTTTTTTGCTTATCAGTACGGCTATATACGGAGTAGCCAACAACAATCTGTATCAGTCCAATTGCAAGCAAGGGAATGGTTGTGCCTTTAAAAAATTGAGGATTGCTTTTTATGAAGAACCAAAATACAACCGCCAATAAAATGGCAACAATCCCAACAATTAAAAACAACAGACTTTCCTGCTTTTCGGCAATAAAGTATTTGTAAATAAAGCTGAAATCCCTTTGTTGAAACATACAATTGTTTTATTTGTTTAATGAAGCTTTTACCTCCTGGCCCAAAGGTTCAATAGTGGAGCCAAAAAAGTTGGTTAGCCTGCCTTCTTCATCTACAATAAACTTACAAAAATTCCATGAGGGTTGCTGATTGTTCCAGCCGTTTTTGGCTGGGTTGGTAAGCCAGTCAAATATTTTATTCTGATTGGCTCCCTTAATCACACTGCTTTTTTTCATCAGCGGAAAACTTACTCCAAAGTTCTTTTTACAGAAAGACGCTATTTCTTCATCAGTTCCTTTTTCCTGGTCTTTAAAATCATTGGCCGGAAAACCGATCACAACCAGTTTATCTTTGTACTGTTCACTCAGCGTCTGCAGGTTATCATACTGGCCCGTGTACCCACAGTCAGAAGCGGTGTTAACCAGCATTATTTTTTTTCCTCGCAGCCTTTCAAAATCAAATACTGTTCCGTCAATGGCTGTACCTCTTAACGAATAAAAAGATATTGCAGGCATTGTCTTTTCATTGGCAGGGCTCTTGCTGGCTTTTCCTGCCTTGCCAGACACCCACATAAGAACCGGATAAACTGCTTTTAAAAATTTTTGTCTGCCTGTCATATTGATTGAATTTCGATTTATAATTTCTACATAACTCCAAAAAGCAATTATCAATAATAATGTTACTCCAAAGGCTTTCTTCAGTCGGCTATATTTTTTTGTTTTTTGCAAGCGTTTTATCTTATCACCATTTTAAATAGTTTCATCTTTCCTTTAAATGGCGGGTATTTCATTGCCGGATCAAACCAGGTTGGTGTTTTCATCACAGCCTTTTTATGGCTGAAAGTTTCAAAAGAATACCGGCCGTGGTATTGCCCGCTGCCGCTAAAACCCCTGCCACCAAAGGGCAGATTGTGATTGGTTAAATGCAGCGCTGTGTTATTTATACAACCACCTCCAAACGGTACTGATGTTAACCAGTCCTGTGCTTTTGCCTTGTTTGATGTAAACACATAAAAAGCCAATGGGTTGGGGTTGTTGGCAATGATCGCTTTGGCTTCTTCGGTATTCTCAAAACTAATGATGGGTAATATCGGACCAAAAATTTCTTCTTTCATGATGGCTGCATCCAGGGAAACATCTTCCATAATGGTAGGTTCAATATATAATTCACCCCTCTTCGAATTACCACCACAAACAATTTTTCCCTGCTGCAAATAACGGGTTAGCCTGTCGAATTGCTTTTCATTGATTATTCTTCCGTATTCATGACTGGTTGATGCATCTGCCCCAAAAAATACCGGCAGTGTTTTTTTAAAAGCCTCTATCAGTTCCTGCTTTTTTGAATGATGTACCAGCACATAATCAGGGGCAACACACATTTGTCCGGCATTGGAGAATTTAGCAAAAGCTATCCGTTTGGCTGCAACTTTTATATTAGCATCCTCTTCAACAATGCAGGGGCTTTTTCCCCCCAGCTCAAGTGTAACCGGTACCAGCCTTTCAGCCGCCATCTTATAAATAATTTTTCCTACAGTGGTACTACCGGTGTAAAAAACATGATCAAAAGTAAAATTGTTCATCATTGCAGGTATCACCGCGGCGCCATCACCTTCCACAAACTGAATATAGTTTTTATCAAAGGTTTCTTCAATCATCTTTTTCATTACTGCAGATGTTGCAGGTGCAAATTCAGAAGATTTAACCACAACACAATTGCCAGCAGCCATAGCGCCGGCCATGGGCGTCATTAAAAGCTGAAAAGGATAGTTCCAGGGGCTGATGATCAACACAACGCCCAGCGGCTCTTGCATTACAAAACTTTTTGAAGGTATGTTGAGCAGGTTGGTAGCAACCATTTCTGGCTGCATCCAGTTTTTTAAATGTTTCAAAATACTGCTGATCTCTGCTAATAAAAAACCTGTTTCGGTAACCCAGCATTCTTCGGGGCTTTTCTTCAGATCGGTGTATAAAGCCTCGTGTAATTGGGTTTCATAATTTTTTACTACGTCGTGTAATTTTTTCAAATGCTCTTTTCTAAAAGCGTAAGGTTTGGTAATGCCGCTCTCAAAATACTTTCTCATTTGAATTAAGTTGTCCATTACATTTAAATTTGTGGAAAGGTACTACTTCGCTCATTATCGCAAACACACGGATTTTAAAGAGTTTTTCGGAAATTAGCTGTGTAGTACAAGTAGTAAATTGAATATTATGACCGACGAACAATATATGCAACTGGCACTTGCAGAAGCACAAAAAGCTTTTGATATAGAAGAAGTGCCCGTGGGGGCAATCATAGTTATGAACAACCGCATCATTGCCCGTGCCCACAACCAGGTTGAGTTGCTGAACGACAGCACAGCACATGCAGAAATACTGGCGCTTACATCTGCCTTCGATTTTTTAAGCAGCAAATATTTACCCGAAGCAACTTTGTATGTTACGGTGGAGCCCTGCCTAATGTGTAGCGGAGCGTTATACTGGAGCAAAATTGAGAAAATTTTTTTTGGAGCCGAAGATGAGAAAAACGGCTATAGAAAATGTTGTGGCAACAGTAATCCCTTTCACCCAAAGACAGAACTGGTGGGCGGTATTTTAAAAGATGAATGTGCTAGACTGATGAAAGATTTTTTTAAGGCCAGGCGATGATCATTGAATGATTAACTTATTCTTCAACATTTTTGACCCCTGTCTCAGCACGAGGTAATAAAGGCCCGGCGTTTCTGAAAACATGAAGATTATTGTTTCCTTTTCGCTGAACATTTGTCTTTTTTCTTCCCTTATTATTTTACCTGCATTATTCAGCAATTGAATTTTTACATATCCACGTTCAAAACCGCTTATCTCAATTTCCACCTTATTTTTTGCAGGATTTGGAAATACATGTACCGAAGATTTTTCTTTTACTTTGATGGTATCAATTTTAAGCGGCAGGGTATTTGTGACGGGTTTAGCTGTTACAGTAATTGTATCTGTGAGAAGTTCCTGCGAAAAACAGGAACAAATTCCCGAAAACGTAAAAAATAACAATATGATTTTTTTCATTTTGAATGCGATAAGGAAATAGTTAACGTAAATTTGTAGTCAACCATTCACAATAATTTCATAAAAAATAAAACAGAAAAATTATGGCATTTACACTACCGGCTTTACCGTATGCAACCAACGTATTAGAGCCACATATCGACACTAAAACCATGGAAATACACCATGGAAAACACCATCAGGCTTATGTAGATAATTTAAACAAAGCCATTGCAGGTACAGACAATGAAAACAAAACCATTGAAGAACTGGTAGCTGTTGCAGGCTCTATCAGCCCGGCAGTGCGTAACAACGGCGGCGGACATTGGAACCACAGTTTTTTCTGGGAAAGTTTGGCACCCAATGCTGGCGGAACCCCAACAGGTAAACTGGCCGATGCAATCAATGAAACCTTCGGTTCTTTTGATACATTTAAAGAAAAATTTGCAGCAGCCGGTATTACACGTTTTGGTAGTGGCTGGGCATGGCTCATTGTAAAAGATGGCAAGCTTGAAGTAAGCTCAACACCAAACCAGGATAACCCGTTGATGGATGTTGCTGAAGTAAAAGGCACGCCCATTTTAGGTTGCGATGTTTGGGAGCATGCATATTATTTAAACTATCAAAACCGCCGTGCCGATTACCTGGCAGCGTTTTGGAATGTTGTTAACTGGAGCAAAGTGGCGGAGAGATTTTAAAAACCCCCTCCGCCCCCTAGGGGGAACCAAAGCGAAGATTATGTTTTATAATTTTTTTGAGCCCAGCTTTTTCTCTTTATTTGGGCTGCATTGGCGTCGCACTCTTGTACTTTGGTAATTCTATTCAACGCCTTATATCAAAAGCTGTAATCATCGTTGGTTACAGTTTTTGATTTTTATTCTCAAACTATCACCATGGGTGATTTACATATTGTATACAAGATTTTTTATGCTTTGAGAAAATAAACATCTATCTTTAAATATATAAATTAAAAGTAACTATTCAGTTCCTAAATTAGCGATAAGTGTTAGCGCAGCCAAAATATTTTGTCCGGCTTTAATGGTCGTGTCTATGATAGACCTTAGTGTAACAAAATCATCTGCACCCTTAGGTGTTTTAAATTGACCGGATATT
>JBBRCM010000036.1:0-26741 GCA_038204855.1 Chitinophagales bacterium | reverse complement strand
AAGCCTGCTCTCTGAAAGAATATCAAATTATTGCATTTGTTTGCATTGCTGTACAGATCTCCAAAACAAAGACCTGCAAACGAATTGTTTGCAGGTCTTTGTTTTTTTTGCATGGTATTTCAGAGGTCCCGAGCGGACTTTAAATACGGTATTTAAACAACTACAAAACAACTCATTAGTTTTTTTACTCTATTTTTTACTCTATAAAACCTTGATATTCCAATAAAATTTACCTGTTTTTATCCAGCTTATTATATCGTTATAAAATTACTGAAACTTATTATTATCTATTTACTCGGCAGAGAAAAATAATATTGCTTTGCGTTTTTGTTGATTAAAGAAACGTTTACAAAGTTTATATTTTTTCAGTACTCCGCTTTCTCCAGCAATGCAAACGGTTTTGCAACTGTTAATGTCAGATTGATTAATTTCTTTCTATTATTCTGCTTCCTCACAAAAATCATATTTAGAATTAGCCGAGTTTTAAAATGTCTTAACTGTATTTTTCTTTATTACTAAAATAAAGTTAGCCAACTCAACATCAGTGGAAAATCCACAAGGATTGACCCCCTTCCGCCACGGAAATTTAAACGTAAAATGAATGGCGGATTGGGGTCTGCGATACAGGGTTTTCCATTATACCGTATTTTAGGGAAAAATGACAATTGACCACTCTCTGTTTTTGCATATATTGTTGTTTGTTTGCACTAAACGATTGCTGAACAAATGAAATTATTCCATTTTTGTTTTTTAGCTGCGGTTCTGTTTTTTAAAATACCAACCTGCTTTGGATACAGGATCATTACTCCACTTCCTTTTAGTATAGCCAATAAAAATTATATAAAAATCCAGTTGCTGGCTGACAAAGGCGATGCACAGGCCGACTCAATATTCTGTGATATACTGTACAATGCAGGCACCCTTCTAACGAAAAGGCTGAATGCGTCAATGTCAGACATAATTACATTGAATGAATTTAATGATGGCGTTTTTAATGTACAGGCAAGAATATACCATGGACGCCATTGTGATACCATAACCAGTAAGTACAGCAGGTTTGGTATTCCTGTTCTTCTTGACAGGCACCTCGCCTATAATGAAACGATATTCAAGTCTGTATATATTGATCCGGCAAAAAACGCCGGCCTCTTTCTTCAAAACGCTGCAGTTTACCAGTTTGCCGGCAACAACAACGCGGTGTTGTTTAACAGTGGATGGAACGAAGATTCTATTTATTTCCGGTTTGATGTAAAAGACGCACAACTGAATACTGCCCCTTCGGGGTATTGGGATTTATTCCAGGCGAAAAACTTTCTGGAAGTTTTGTGGACGTCAGACTGCATTGAACTTGGTTTTGACCTCCAGCATGATCGCAAGGAATGGAAGGATACCGGGGACTATGAATTTTTGGTGAATATAAACGGTAAAAAAGCAGGTAACCAATGGGATATCCAGGACTCCATTTATAACCACTGGGGAAATACAGCCAGGACAGACGTTCAACTCAAGGGTACCGTTAACCAAAATGAAGATATTGACAGTGGATATGTAATTACGATGGCTATTCCGTGGTCTGAAATGAAATTCACGCCTGTTGCCAGCCAGTTAATAGGTTTTGATGTACAGTTGTATGATAAAGATGCTGCAACTGACGAGCCTTTTCGTTCAAGCCTAAGTGGCACCAATCCCGAATCCAATGATAACACCAGTGAATGGGTTAGCCTGGTGCTGGAGAAAAAACCTATTTCTTATATGGGATATTTGTATTGGCTGGCACTTCCCATTATACTGCTGCTGGCATGGTTGATCATAAGAAGAAAAAAGAAAAAGATTGCGCTGCCACCGCCTTCACTATCCGATAGCCCTGCTGTATACAGTGAAAGTATACAGAAAGTGATTCAATACATAGCCGGGCAATACCAGGAGCCTGAACTTTCGCGCACCCAACTGGCAAGCCAGGTTTTTCTGAGTGAAAAATACCTTAGTACGCTTTTTAAAAAAGAAGTGGGTGAAAACCTGGTGACCTATATTAATAAATACAGGATTAAACGTGCCATTCATTTATTGAAAGAGACCCGGCTTTCAATTTCTGAAATAGCTTTCCAGGTAGGCTACAACTCCGTGCAGAATTTTAATAAAAATTTCAAAACCATCACCAGGCAATCTCCATCTGAGCAACGCAAACAGGTATAACTGACATTCATTGAAGTCTTTCAGCCTTTTGTTGTGCTTGTTGCGGCTTTTGATGAAGGTACAATCCTGACAGCCTGTTTATATTCGGTAAGCGGTTCAAGCCGCTTTATTAACCCATAAAAAACGAGTATGCGCAGCCTGTCACGAAAATTTTATTTGTTTACCTGCCTGTTCTTGAGCATGTTTCAATTCAGCCTTAGTCAGGAACTGATCACTCAACGGCAAATTACAATGCTGGAAAAAGCACGGCGTCCGTACGACCCATGGCCAAGGGGCGACGGGCATATTATACTCGGCGAACCAGGAAGTCCCCTGGTGCAAAAAGGATACCTGGAACCCGGCGGCAGCTTCACCCCTTCACCCGGTAGCTTTGGCATGGCAATCTGGGTTATGAACAACGACGGCACACTGAAAACTACTGGTGATGATATTCCCATAAAGGAAATCAGCCAGCAATATATCTTCACCGGTAATAATAAAATACCTTCTGTTTATACAAAGACACCTTATTATAATTGTACCTGGACATACACTGCAGCCGGTAAATGGGCTTTTACAGTTACTAATATTAAAACGGATGCGCAACAATTAATCCTCGTGTTCAGAAGTGTGGGACCGGCGGGCGGCCCGGTTAAGTCAATTATTTGGGATCAGCAAAAGCTGATGCTAAACCATACCTGGATCATTCAGCCAGGTTCATCACCAGGTGCTGTATCAACCGGCGATGAAACAAAAGACACGCTGTTGCTTAAAAAAGATACACACGATCCCGTCATCAGCCCCACCGGCTGGGGCTTTGCCAAATTATACATTAACCAGCCTGTTATAACGCTGGCGGTGACAGATACCCGTCCGCAGTTCGAAAGTCCCTTAGCATACGGCACAACCGTTCCGCAATTTGGTTTTTCTGTACCTGATACAATGTTTGAACAATCATTAAAAGCACAGGTTAGTAATCTTATGATGGGGTATATAGGTGCGCAAACAGGTCCGGGTGAACCCATCAATTATCCGCTGGCATGGGAGCGTGACGGGGCCTATTCATTGGTAGCCATGGCTAAAAGCGGGCAGTTACAAACAGCCAGGCTGTTATCTGTACATTTTGCAGAATATGATTTCTTTGGTGGTTTTGGGTCTGAAGGTGATGCTCCTGGTTCTGCTATCAATGCAATAACAGAAGTAGCATTTCTTTTGAATGATTCCAGTTATTTTTCATGGATATGGCCGCATGTGCAGCGCAAGCTGGCTATTATTGATGAAATGATGAATGCCACACAGGACGTTTACAAAAATTTCCTTGGGCCCTTAAAGCCAGGAATGGAAACCGATATCAAAAGAAGGCAACTGATATGCCGCAAAACAGAAAACGGATTAATTGTTGGAACGATGGATGGGCATTTTCCCATTCTATACATCAACGCCATTTCTTACCGTGGATTGATACAGGCATCACGACTGGCATTACGGCTTAAACATCCGGACATAGCTGCTGCATGTATCAGTAAAGCACAACGCTTGCAAAAAGCATGGATGGAAAATTTTGGTAAAAAGCAATATGACAATGAGCGCAATTTTATGATTAGCATTTATCCGTCATGGATAACCAATAAAACCTATCAGCCTTTTACAGATAAAATAGCTGCTGAAAGAAATCTTACATGGAATGAAAACGGAACGCCAAACGCCAGGCCTCTATGGACCTACTTCACTGCGGCAGAAGCGCACCAGTGGTTGTTTCTTGACCGGCCGGATCTTACCTGGCAAACACTGCATTACTTCTGGAACAACCAGTGTTCTCCCGGGTTATTTTCTTATTGGGAAGGAGATGGTGAAGAAAACAGTTTCAGGCTGTGGGAAAATTACCGTGGCTGGCTGCAACCGAAATATGTAACACCCCATTACTGGACAGCTTCTGAAATGACCTTGTTGCAACTGGAAATGCTGACTTATATAGATGAATCGAATACTGAATTTGAATTTGTAATCGGTGGCGGTGTGCCAGACAGCTGGCTTAAAGAAAAGATCAGTGTTACCGGTTACCGCACAAAGGCAGGCACTGTAAGCTGGCAATATAACAATAATCAAAATACGCTATCAATTACTATCAGTGGCGCAACAAAAAAATACAATGTCCGGCCCGGTGTTGCTTTTCTGCACCAGCACAGTAAAATAAAAATTTCGTATAAATAACGGTCACTCATCAATGCTATAAACATGAAATCAATCTGTAAAATATTTTTTTCTGCACTATTACTTTTTTTTTCAACGCTGCTGCCGGCGCAGACTGTACAAAGAGGTACCGGGTTTGCAGAAGATTTTCATAACCTCCCATACTTTAAAACAGGAATACAAACTTATCAGTATTCCAGTACAGATCCGGCGGAGGATCAGTTTAATGATTATACGCACTGGCTGTATTCAACAAAAGATAGCGGTGCGGTACTGGCAGATATTAAAGGCCCGGGTGCCATTTTCCGTATATGGTCTACCGGTAACAGCGGTGACTCTAACCGGCTGAAAATTTATATTGACGGAAAGAAGGCGCCGGCTATTGATGAAACGTTTAATGATTTTCACGATCATCCACCTTTGCGCGACCGGCCACAGGTAGGATCCGGCGGCGATAAATTTCTTGCCTGGTGGAGTTACATGCCCATTGCTTTTCATGATTCATTAAAAATAATACGTGAAGGACAATTCAGACCTTTTTTTAATATTACTTACCACACGTATACTGATACAACTTCGGTAAAATCATGGACTGGCAAAGAAAATTATTCCAAACTGGAAAGCATGTGGAATCACCCGGATGCGGAACCAACTCCAGTAACCGGAGATATCCGAAAAAAAACACGGATAAAAATGATACCCGGGCAAGTGGCAACCGTTTTTAATTATACCGGCAGTGGTTACATAGCAGGTATAAAAATTAATAGTTACCTGGCAGAAAGAAATTTTATCATTAAAATTTTCTGGGACAATGAAACCAAACCTTCTGTAGAAGCCCCGGTTAAATGGTTTTTTGGTTCTGTAGACAATGGGGGAGATGTGCGGGCGCTGGGAGTTGGCACCATTAACAGCAATGGCTATTGTTATTTTCCGATGCCTTTCTGGAAAAATGCAAGAATTGAATTGCTGAACCTTACTGATACGCTGACCCGTAACATGGATATTGAAATATTGTATAACACCCATCCCTACCCGGAATTATTAACGGGCTATTTTCATACTACTGCAAATGAAGCGGAAAAGCCGGGAAAAAAATATACCTGCCTGCAGACGAACGGACGCGGACATGTAATTGGCATGGCCAAACGTATGCCTAAAGGAGGCCATGCCTGCGAAGGGGATGAAATATTTTATATTGACAACCGGAAATTCCCGGACATATATGGCACCGGCGAAGAAGATTACTCGAATTGCGCATGGTGGAAAAACAGTTATAATGCATACCCTACGCATGGTGCAATAGGAAATGATTGTTACTACCGCTTGCATTACCCGGATATGCTTGTTTATGAAGAGGCTATTGATATGGAGTTTGAAGCGTGGCAGAACTATTATATTGCCAGCGTTGTATGGTACTATGGAAAAGATAAGCCTTCACTTGTTGTAACGGATTCTCTTGATGTGATGAACCAGGTGTCGGAAAAAAAACATGGTTATCAAACCGCAGGCGAGGTATGGGCGGGAAAAAAAACAGGCAGTTACCCGGGCAAAAGAATTTCAGCAGATGCGGTTACTGACGATGGCCGGAGTGTTGAAAAATACAGTGCTTTCACGGTGAAGACCAATCCGGCTAATAAAGGTGTACGGATAAGGATAAGAACCGAACATGTAAACCGGCAGGGTGTTCATGTATTTGTAGACGGGCAGCTTGTAACAGAGCGGCCCTGGGTTGTTTTAAAAAATAACTATGATGCTTTGTGGATAGACGCCGATTTTGAAATCCCCATCCGTTACACAAGAGAAAAAAGCAAGTTAAACATCCGGCTTGAAAAAATAAACGGTTACAATAACTGGACAGCTTATCGTTATACCGCATATTCTTACATGTACTAAATGATAAAATTACAATTCAATTAAAAATGATGCGGGTGTATTTTAAGTTTTCTCACCGTTTACGCCTGTGTAATGCTGTTGGAGAGGGGATTTAAAGGGGTGAGTGAAAAAAGAAAGTACTAATTTGAGATGCACCCCATGATCCAAGGGAGGTTTTTTTATATCCACTTGCAGAGCCTTTAACGGGTTAAGCAGGTTATTCAGGAACAAAAAAAAATCAGATCAATACTTTCCGGAAAATAATTATGGCCGGCCAGAACAGTACAGCATGGAAAAATAAATATTTCTCACTACCTTACTTTTGGTATTTAAAAATGCGATGCCCGGCCAGTTTTTATTTTGAGTTTATTTTAATACCCCGATTGCCATGCTAACTATTGCCGATTACAATGAAAAAACTATGCTTGCCATGGTTGCAACCGGCAACAGAATTGCCTTTACAAAACTCTACACCGCACAGCTGCCCCATCTATACCGCTATATTTTTTTATTTACCAAATCCAGGGAAGAAACGGAAGAAATACTACAGGAAATATTTATTAAAATCTGGGAAAACCGGGAAAAACTTGCCGCGATAGAATCACTGAAAGACTATTTGTTCCGGATGGCAAAAAATAAACTACTGGATAAAATCCGCCATCAGCAAATCCGGCAAAAAGTATTGTCAGAAATTAAGCGAACAAAAGATATTACTGCATCCACCACCAGCGACCAATGCGCATACCGGGAATATTATCATATTGTTCAGCAGGCAATTGAAAAATTACCTCCCAAACGTAAGCTTATTTTCAGGCTGAATATTGAAAACGGTCTTTCGCAGGATGAAATTGCCACGCAATTAAATATCTCCAAATCAGTTGTAAAAAAACAGCTTTACAGTGCTTCTCATTTTGTACGACAATATCTTTTTGAACACAGCGAAATATCTGTTCCTGTTTTATTAACTGTTTTTTTATCTGTTGTTTAATTTTCCGAAAATAATTGGCTGGAGGGGTGTTTTTGAAGAGGTTGATCGTCTTTTATGTAATACATACGAATGCAGCCATTGGAAATTACACGATTTCTTCAAAAATTTGCGGCCGGAACAAATACCGAAGCCGAACACCAGCAATTCACCGAATGGCTGAATCGTGCGCCTGTAACTGAAGTAGAAAAAACGCTGGATCAGTATCATGCAATTATCAGTACAAATGATTTTTCTTCCACAGCAGCAGACCCCCTTGTCGTATCGCATATTGAAGCAGCATTAGACCAGTATGAACTTGGCAAACCTGATGAATACAGGAAAATTAGACTACTCCCTTGGCGCAGGTTTACAAAGATTGCAGCAGCTATACTTATTCTTTTTGTATCAGCAACTGCGGTATGGTTAAGCATAAGAAAAAGCACCTTTACTTCTTCTGCACCACTGGTAAACAACAGCCGCCGGGCAGAGAATGAATTATTGCCTGGCGGAAATAAGGCCACGCTAACCCTTTCTAACGGATCCGTAATAAGTTTGGATGATGTTAAAAACGGAAAGATTGCCCAGCAGGGAAATGCACTGGTGAATAAATCTGCCAACGGCCAGTTGGTTTACAAAACACTGGAAGCCAAACCTGGTGAAATTGTTTTTAATACATTAACTACTCCAAGAGGCGGGCAATATAATCTCATACTGCCGGATGGTAGTGAGGTATGGCTGAATGCAGCTTCTTCTATAAAATATCCCACCGCATTTGTCAGTAATGAAAGAAAAGTTGAAATATCAGGTGAAGCTTATTTTGAAATAGCACACAACGCAGCAAAACCTTTCATAGTAAGTGTTAATGGAATGGAGGTGAAAGTACTTGGCACACACTTTAATATCAATGCATACAATGATGAGGCAACTGTTAAAACCTCTTTGCTTGAGGGAAGTGTAAGCCTTACAAAAGCAGGTACCACAGTTACCCTGCAACCGGGCCAGCAGGCACAGTTAGCAAGTGGCGGAAACGTGAAAGTGATAAATGATGTAGATATGGATGAGGTAGTAGCATGGAAAAACGGCTCTTTCTCCTTTAACAGGGCCGATTTGCAAACAGTGATGCGGCAAATAGCAAGATGGTACGATGTTGACATCCGTTACGAAGGAAAAATACCGGAAAGGTTGTTCGGTGGAAAAATTGATCGCAACAGTAATGCATCAGAAGTTTTAAAAATACTGGAAGAAAGTAAAGTGCATTTCAGTATCGAAGGCAAAAAAATAATCGTGAAACCGTAGCACTTACAACTAACTGAATTTATTAAATTAAAAAGCCGGAGAAAAGATAATTCCATGCTTATAAACAGTACACAATAATTTCTAAGTGACTAAATAAAAAAGCCAGGAGTGGTGAGACACTTCTGGCGGATGTTAAGTTAACTTATATACAAACCTGTCGGGCTTATTTATTCATTAACCAAACCAAACGAAGCTATGCATTTTAAGGCATTTTGTAATGAAGATTCTTTTAAAGAACAACTTACAATCACCGGCCAAAGCTATTCCTCCGGACTGTACGGAACGGGAAGGCAAATACTGCGTATTATGAAATTATCCGCTTTTTTATTATTGATTGCCTGCCTGCAGGTAAGCGCAAAAGGATATGCTCAGATAAGCATTTCGGAAAACAACACTCCTTTGGAAAAAATTTTCAAAGTGATTGAACGCCAGTCCGGCTATGTTTTCTTCTACGATTATGCCTGGCTAAAGCAGGCAAAATCAGTAAGTATCAAAGCAAAAAACGCTTCGCTTACTGAAGTATTGGACATTTGTTTTAAAGATCAGCCTTTAACCTACAGTATTGTTGGCAAAACGGTTGTTATAAAACAAAAAGATGAAACAAAAAATGAAAAACCTGATATTGAACAACTGGTGGTAAGTTTTCCGGTAAGCGGAAATGTTACAGACGCTGCCACCGGTAACCCGCTTTCGGGAGCATCTGTAAATCTTAAAGGCACAAGCACCGGCACTGTTACAACCAACAGCGGCGATTTTACACTACAAGTTCCTGACAAAGGCGGCGTACTTGTCATTTCGTATGTAGGATATGATCTGTATGAAGTAAAAGTTTCAAAAGCAGGCACTGTTAAAATTAAATTGCAACTGAAAGACAGCAAAACAGATGAAGTAGTGGTAATTGGTTATGGAACTAGAAGAAAAAAAGATGTAACCGGCGCTGTTAGCACTGTTTCCTCGGAAGACATTGCAAAAAACACTTCCATGACGCCTGAACTTGCTTTGCAGGGTAAGGCAGCAGGTGTTTTTATACAAAGTGGGGGCGGAGATCCTTCAGCCCGTCCCATAGTTAGAATAAGGGGTGTTAACACGTTTGGTTTTAGTGAACCTTTATATGTAATTGATGGGGTGCCGATTTTTGAAGGGGGTGCAGGTGTTACTACAGGTGCAACCGGCGACATACGTTCTCCGTTAAATATATTTTCAATGATTAACCCCTCGGACATTGAATCAATGAGCGTTTTAAAAGATGCTTCTGCTGCGGCTATCTACGGCGTACGCGCTTCCAATGGTGTAATCATCATCACTACAAAAAAAGGTAAATCTGGCCGTCCGCGTGTTGAAGTAAATGCCAGCTATGGGGTACAGAATATACCAAAAACAATCAGTACACTTAACACGCAACAGTATTTCAGCCTGCTGCAGGAAGCATATGCAAACAATCCGGATGCCAACACAACTTTTGCCCAGAAATACGGGCCTTTGTATGATGCATCAAACGCGGCATATGTTGGCACCAGTGCAACGTATAACTGGGATAAAGAATTAAGAAATAAAAATGCACCGATGCGCGATTACAGTGCAAGGGTATCTGGTGGAAATGATAATACCACTTATTATTTTTCGGCTGGTTACACAAAAACGGAAAGCCCGTTGAAAGGAACTAATCTTGAACGGTATTCAATCGCCACTAATCTTGATTCTAAAATTTCAAAATATATTTCTGCTGGTTTAAACGTCCGGTTAATTCAGCAAAACGCGGCTGAAAATACAGGTGCAGATTTGAGCACCATGATGTCAACCATTCCCTTTCAACCAATTTATAGTACCAGTGATAAAACAGGCTTTGTGCCGGTTACTTCGGGAACTTTTGTTGCCAATCCCACTTTTGATCCTACCAAGCTGGATGCCGGTGCGCCATTGGTATTTGCAACGGGCGATCCAAAGTTATTATGGGGACAGCAAACAAGGTTTAATGTTTTTGCACAGCAGGCGTTAGGTGATAACAGCTATCAGTTGATGAATGCGCTGGGAAACGCCTATATACAAATAGAGCCACTGGCAGGCCTGAAATTAAAAGGTTCAATTGGCGGCCAGTATTATACCAATCTCCGTAAGAACTGGTCCGATTTTGATTTCTGGCGTTTTTCTCAAACCCCTGGTAATCCTTATGCTGGCCAGGACGGCAATGCAAAAGGCAAATATGGTGAGCGTGAGGGCAGAACATACAATTTAAACAAAGAGCTGGCGCTTACCTATACACGCACTTTTAAAACAAATCACAGCATAGATGTATTGCTGAATGTATCCGATCAGTTTTCCAGATGGAATGTAAATGACCTTAGTGGCAATGTAAATTATACAGATCTGCAATACAGGGGTATTAATAACCAGCCGCCCTATACTTCAGGCTTTGCCGGCATATTGCAGGAAGATGCATTAATAGGTTACCTGGCAAGGATTAGTTATAAGTTTAAAGACAAATATTATTTTGATGCTACAGTACGCCGGGATGGTTCTTCAAGACTTGCCCCGGGTAATAAATGGGAGACATTTCCCTCTTTTGCCGCAGCGTGGAGAATCAGTTCTGAGAAATTTTTCCCCATCAATACTTTTATCAATGATTTAAAAATCAGGGGTGGCTGGGGGCGATTGGGGAATTTTCAATCTGCCGGTCCTTATCAATTTTTATCGAATGTTAGTTTAACCTCAGACTATCCTTTTGGTTCCGGCAATGGCAATGCTTTCGGAACACAAAACCAAGGTGCAACGTTGCCAAATTTTGCGAATACAACACTGACCTGGGAAAAAGTAAGAACCAGCAGCATTGGTTTTGATGCATCATTATTTCAAAATCGTTTTTCTGTTACCGCTGAATACTACAGCAAAACAACGTACGACATTATTCAATCTGTTTCCCTTCCTCCCAATACTGGTATTGAGCAACCCGCCAACTTAAATGTGGCACAGGTAAGCAATAAAGGAATTGAATTACAACTTGGCTACAATACTAAAATAGGCGCTGTTAACATCAACGTATCCGGAAATATTACAACGGTAAAAAACAAGGTGGAGAAACTAAATGGCGGCTCGCCGATAGGCAATGAGTTTGGCAGAATTGAAGAGGGCTATTCCATGTTTTATTTATGGGGATATAAAACAGGTGGAGTTTTTCAAAATCAGGCAGAGATTGACGCCTGGAAAACAGCACATCCAAAAGGAGATGCAAATATCGGCGGTTATACATACAAGCCGGGTGATATGTATTTCCAGGATGTGTATGGTAACCCCGCTGCCGGTACAAAAGACAGGTACAGCCAAAAGCCAGATAGCCTTATCAATTCTAATGACAGAACCTATCTTGGAAAAACCATCCCGGGATATTATTATGGATTTTCAGCAGCCGCCACCTGGAAAGGTTTTGATCTGAATATTTTTTTCCAGGGAACGGGCGATGTGCAGAAATACAATAGTGTAAGATCCGGACTTGAAGCAATGGGCGGGGCAGCCAACCAGTGGGCTACTACGCTTAACCGGTGGACATCAACCAGCCATTCAACTACAATGCCGCGTGCAATTTATGGAGATCCGGCTGCTTTCAACCGTATATCAAACCGTTATGTTGAAAATGCCAGCTACCTGAGATTGAAAAATGTGCAACTGGGCTATAGGTTACCTGCCGGGCTTTTAAACAAAACAAAGGTTGCACAAAACTTACGTATATATGTAAGTGCCGTAAACCTGTTTACGATTACTAAATACAAAGGACTTGATCCGGAAAATGATCTTATCCCTGTTACACGTCAGTTTTTAGTTGGTGTTACCGCCGGATTTTAAAAAATATTTAAATAAACTAATTAAGTTATGAAACAAGATATTTTTAAAACGGTGTTCCTGGTTTTGATAACCTGCACCGTCTTTAACCTGGGTTGCAATAAAAAAGAACTTGATCTTTTGCCCCATGGCCCCACAGAAGCCAATTATTTTACACAGGAATCTGATTTTCAAAAGGCCGTTTATGGCGTCTATTCAAAACTAAGTGATGTGTATTGGTACAATGGCGGAGGTTCGCTGGCGCCCATGAATTTTGCAGAAGGAGATGATATTACCACCAATGATGGCAACCAGGCATTTGAAACCTTTGGCCAGTTGCAACCCAGCAATGGCAGCGTAAGTTATATGTACACCATCTGGTACCAGATGATTGCACGCGCCAATGTGGTATTACAAAAAGTAGCAGACGTAAAAGATGGTATTTATACAACGGCCAACCTTAAAAATTATAATAAAGGGGAAGCCTTGTTTTTAAGGGGACTGGCTTACTATCATCTCTGGAATTATTATGGTACTTCGCCATTGAGAAACGAGCGGGTTACCGAAGCAAGCCAGTTTACACCGTCCAATACAAGCGGTACGCAGTTACTTGAGCAGGCCATAAAAGATTTTACGGATGCGGCAGGCTTGCTGCCACCTACCTGGGACGCCACCAACAGGGGAAGGGTAACTTCCAATGCAGCCAATGGAATGCTGGGAAAATCGTTGGTATTTAAAGCCTCTGCTTCAAAAACAACTGCCGACTATACTGCAGCTATTGCAGCATTTAACAAGATTACGGGAATAAGCCTGTTGGCAAACTTTGCAGATAATTTTGCCTTTGATACTGAAAATAATAATGAATCTCTTTTTGAATTCCAGGCAACACAGCCATTTGGGTTAGACAATGTCTGGCTCTCCAATGATTTTGATAATGCTGTAGGATCCATGTCAACTTTCTGGGGTTTTTACAATAATGTTTCACTTAACGGCCAGTCACGGTTTTATGCTACACCTAAACTGGTGGCTGCTTTTGATGCAGGCGATCCCCGCCTTGATACAACATTGAAAATATCTGATAAAACCATCAGAAAATATGTAACCCGTGACAAGTTTACACAGACAAATGTGGCGTCTGCCAATAATCCGCGTATACTGCGCTACGCAGATGTTTTACTATTGAAAGCTGAAGCAACATTACAGTCGGGCGGTTTAACATCTGACGCCATTACGCTGATTAACCAGGTAAGAACCAGGGCAAGAAACATGGTGGTTGCGGGCACTGTTCCTGCCAACTACGCAACTGCTGAAACAGACAAAACAAAAATTATGGGCTGGATTATGAATGAAAGATTTATTGAACTGGCGGGTGAGGGTCAGCGCTGGTTTGATTTAAGAAGATGGCAGATGCAGGGCATTGTTACGCTTAACAATGCTTTTTTCAGTTCAAATGTTGTTATGGCATTTGATGTAACAAAACATTTGTACATGCCCATTCCCAACAGCGAACTGGATGTTAATCCCAACATGAAACAAAATCCGGGGTACTAATTTTTTCATAAGCAGTAGTTATAGGTCAAAAGGCTCTCTTTCCAGAGGGCCTTTTTAAAAACGCATTAACATGAAACAATCCATCATCATTGTATATTTATTATTTTTTGTTATTCCTTTTGGATCTTGTAAGAAAACGGATAGAACAGAACATGCTAATGCTATCCCCCTGGTAAACCTGAAGTCTGCATTGGTAACCATTAACCCTTTCTCTTTTGCATTTACAGCAATGGCAAGCGATGCAGATAATGATCCTTTGAAATTTACCTGGGATTTTGGAGAAGGAACAATAAAAGAATCGGGGGGCACAACAACGTTCACTTATCCTGCAGGCAATCAGTACACCGTTAAAGTGTCTGTCACCGATGGCAAGTCAGCACCTGTTACGGCAAGCGTTAATATCAATACAACCATCACAGCAGTTACCATTAACAGCAGCCAGCAATACCAAACCATAACTGGTTTTGGCGGCTTTGGTGCGCAGGATGTACCCTGGAGCAATGGCCCTTATACCAGCGCAGATTACATCAGCAGGCTCACTGATTTGGGTGTGAGTATTATCCGCGATGAAGTACCCACCAGTTTTGAATATACCAATGATAATGCAGATCCGTTTGTAACTGATCTTTCGAAATATAATTTGAATACAGTTATATCCGGTGAGCATAATCCATTGGGTACACGGCTGCAATTTTTTAAAGACGCTAAAGCAGCAGGCATCAGTACTTTTATTGCGACGGTCTGGAGCCCGCCTTACTGGATGAAAACAAATAACAGGATTGATAATGGAACAACTGCTAACGCTGCACCGGCTTATAATTCAAATCCTACCACTGCAAATAACCAGTTGCGCACAGATATGTACAATGAGTTTGCCGAAATGTGTGTTGCGTATGTAAAAATTCTGAAGCAACAAACCGGCATTGACTTATACGCATTCAGCATTCAGAATGAACCGCGTTTTTCACAGATGTATCAATCCTGTCTTTACAACGGGGAAGCAATGCGTGATTTGCTGAAACTGACCGGAAAGCGTTTCAAAGATGAAGGATTAACGACAAAATTGTTTCTTCCGGAAGATGTAGGTTATCTTGATGGCGTATCGGGAATGGTGATGCCATCTTTAAATGATGCTACTGTAAGACAATATGCAGACATAATAGCCGTACATGGCTATGCACTTGACGGTACAACTGCCAATAGTCCCGATGCACAAACATGGCAAACCATGTACAGTTGGGGCGCACAATATGGAAAGCCGTTATGGATGACAGAAACGTCTGGCTATAAAAACGACTGGAGTGGTGCAATGGCTTTATCAAAAGCCATTTATACTGCGTTAAAATTTGGCAATGTATCTGCCTGGGTTTTCTGGACGCTTAGCACCAGTACACTTGATGAATACAGTTTGATGAGTTCTTCCGGCACCAAAAGCAACCGGTATTATGCATCAAAAAATTTTTACCGCTGGATAAGACCCGGGGCCGTCCGCGTGAATGCAGAAGCGGCAGAAAGCAGTAAAATATTTCCTGTTGCATTTAAACACGATGTAAATAAGGAAACAACGCTGGTATTAATTAACGATAATGCTGAACCGAGGGTTATTAAATTAGCAGGCACAGTTTTGCCTGCAACATTTAATCAATTTAATACAACCGCAACTGATAATTGTGTTGATGCTGGCGTTGTAAACAGCACAGATAATATTTTATTGCCGCCCGGCAGCATTGTTACGTTGTACAATAAGAATTAATTTAATTGAATAATTTTTTAAACTGATAAATAGTATGAAGAGCAGTTTGTTTTCATTATTGCTATTGGGCATGCTGATTATACCTGCCACTTTATTATCGCAGATAGATTATAAAGGGTTTCCGGAATGGTCATTGCAAAAAAAAGATTCTACTGAATATGTATTGTACACGCCTTTGCATTTGCACCCGGGGAAAAAATATCCTGTTGTGCTGTTTATGCACGGGTGTTGCGGAGTTGATAATCATGCCAGCTTTAGAAATGCAGTAGATCCGCCGGTGCGCATGTGGCACCAGTTTGGGGCAAATAAGCAAGGCGTTCCCACTTATATCATTGCCCCGGCCACTGCACGCGGATGGAAACAGCATTTTAAAGATTTGAAAGCTGTAATGGATGACCTGGTTGCCAACCACCAGGGAGATCCACAAAGAATTTATGTAACCGGGTTTTCAATGGGTGGTGAGGGTACTTTTAGGATTATACAAGCGTATCCGGGGGTTTTTGCAGCGGCTATTCCGATGGGCATGAATTTTTCCGGTGACTCTTTAAAAATTAAAAATATTCCTATTTGGGCAAACCAGGGTGAAACTGATTTTCATTCCAGGAACTTGCGGAAACAGGTAGCCGCAATAAGAGAATTGAATGCGGGAATGAAAGACACGGGCAACGTTTGGGTAACCGGCGTTTATCCCAGGTATTCTAATTTTAAAGATGTAGGTCATGGAGTGCAATGGATTGCCGCCAGCACCCAAGACCTCACCGGCTGGGCTTACGGTAAAATAAATGATGGTAATATAGAACCTTCAGTATTCTTTACACCAGTTGTCAACCCAATACCAGCTATTGCAGGAAAATCAATGCCGCTTACTATCGATGCAATTGATCCGGACGGGTTCGTTAGTAAAATAGAAATTCATGTCAACCATACTCTATTGAAAACTTTACATAAAAAACCTTATCTGGTAAATGTTGTGCCCATCCACGGTGATAATTTGATTGAAGCCATTGCTTATGACGATAAAGGCAAGCATTCGACTGCGGTTACGATACTTAAAGTAAAGATGCTTCCCCGTTTAATTCGTATGGTGTTACCAGTTGCTTATGCAGGTGCCCATTATACTGCATCAATAAAAGCCAGGGGCAACGGAACGATTAATTATAATGCAACGGATATGTCAAAATTGCCAAAGGGTATTCAATTCTATCCCGATGGAAGTTTAAAAGGCGTACCAGTGGAAAAAGGCATTTACAAAATAAATATCAAAATAACGGATGAAGACAACGAAACTGCGAATGCTGTTTATACGATTATTGTAAAAGATAAAAAAACCAACGAGGTGTTGGTTACAGGGGCATCTGCAGACAGCAACCTATACAGGCTTTCAAAAGTCACTATCGGGGAAACACCATTTTTCAATAGTAAGGATAGTATTCTCACTACCAACCCGGAAGAAATAAATTTTAGCCATGTGGGCCCCTATGCAGGGCTTACATTCATTCAAACAGATGTAAATGATGCTAACAAATCCGTTGACATGTTCCTGCATTTTAATATGGACGAGAATGCAATTGTTTATGTAGCCTATGAAAAGCTGGACATGCTGCTCACTTCAACTATTCCCGCCTGGCTGCAGGCGTTTAAAAAAGAAGAGGGGCAAATAGTTGCCCAATACCGTTATTTTGATGTGTACAGCAAGCCATATAAAAAAGGTTCTGTTATATTGCCGGGGGCTGACGCCGGACACAATGGTGTGGGCAGTAATTATTTTGTGATGATAAAGAAACAATAAACCGGAAAAAGTGATAATTAAAGGATAACTTTTGTAAATAACCCGGCAAGGCAAGCCCGGCAGATATAAACGATTGAATTGAAAATGATGTTTTCATTCCCAGTTAAAGCCAAAAGATTACAAGGCAAATATTTATTTGTGGCAGCCGTTACTTTTTTTAGTGCCTGCCATACAGATACTACTTTGTTTAAAAAAATAGATGCTTCACATTCAGGAATTCAATTCAGCAATAGCATTACTGGGAATGATTCCATCAATCCCATTGATATGGATTTTCTGTACAACGGTGGTGGCGTAGCGGCAGGCGATTTCAACAATGATGGCTTGCCGGATTTGTATTTTACCGCCAGTATGGTTTCAAATAAACTATACCTTAACCTGGGGCATATGTCATTTAAAGACGTGACTTCTGTTGCAAACGCAGATGGGGCCGGCCGCTGGTGCAATGCCGCTTCCGTGGTGGATATTAACGGCGACGGCCTGCAGGATATTTATGTTTGCACCACTATTAAAAAGAATCCGGAAGAAAGAAAAAACCTGTTGTACGTTAACCAGGGGATAAATAAAGAAGGTATCCCTGTGTTTAAGGAGATGGCTGCTGAATATGGTTTGGCCGACACCAGTTACTCAGTTCATGCTGCCTTTTTTGATTATGATAATGATGGAGACCTGGATATGTACCTGGTTACAACACAACTGGCAAAAAGAGCAGCTGCCAGTTTCAGCAGCAATAAACTAGAAGGCAGCTATGCAGATGTTGATAAACTTTTCAGGAATGACTGGAATGATTCGCTGCATCATCCCATATTTACAGATGTTTCAAAGGAAGCAGGCATTAAAGAACATGGCTTCGGATTGGGCATAGCCATTGCAGACATTAACCGGGATGGCTGGAAAGATATTTATGTAACCAACGATTTTTATGGCAGCGACCTGCTTTATATCAACAATAAGAACGGGACCTTTTCAAATAAAGCAAAAGAATATTTTAAGCATACTTCTCAAAATGCCATGGGAAATGATATTGCCGATATTAATAATGATGGCCTGGCGGATATTATTACGGTAGACATGAATCCCGAAGATAATTACCGGAAGAAAAAAAATATGAATGGTAATAATTATTTTATTTACCAGAATATGCTGTATGAAGACATGCTGCTGCAATATGTGCGTAATACCCTGCAGTTAAATTCAGGGCCCGTCACCGGGAATAATGATTCTGTATCGCACCCGGTGTTTAGTGATATTGCTTTTTATACCGGCGTTGCTGAAACAGACTGGAGCTGGAGCCCGCTGATGGCAGATGTAAATAATGACGGCAACCGCGATATATTAATTACCAATGGTTACCCCCGGGATGTTACTGATCATGATTTTGCCTCGTTCAGGAGTCAATCTGAAAAAAACATAACAAAGCAAAAACTGATTGAACAGATACCTGAAATTAAAATACCTAATTACGCTTTTGAAAACAAGGGCAACCTGCAGTTTCAAAATAGTACTGCTACCTGGGGTATGTCTGAACCATCTTTTTCTAATGGGGCGGTATGCATTGACCTTGACAATGATGGCGATCTTGATTATGTAGTCAATAATATAAATGACGAAGCATTTGTTTATGAGAACACAACGAAGACAGCGGAAAGCGTAACAACAAATTATTTAGCCATTCAATTTACAGGGGAGGATAAAAACAGGTTTGGCATTGGAGCATGGGCTGAAATTTATTATGATGATGGTAAAAAACAGGTGTATGAAAATGCTCCTTACCGCGGCTACCTTTCTACCGGCGATACAAAAGCTTTTTTTGGTTTGGGAAATATAACTGTTATTGACTCAATCCTTATTATCTGGCCGGGAAATAAAATGCAAAAGCTCGTGAAGGTAAAAGTTAATCAATTGCTAGTGGCCAATATTAAGAATGCTGATGGAGCGTATGTGTGGAACAATACCACGAAAGCAGCTGGGGCAATGTTCAATGATGTCACCCGGCAAATGGGCGTTAATTACCGGCACCAGGAAATGGATTATATAGACTTTGATAAAGAAAGGTTATTGCCGCATAAACTTTCGCAATATGGGCCGGGCCTTGCGGCCGGGGATGTGGATGGCAATGGACTGGATGATATAGTGATTGGTGGCAGTGGTGACAATCCCGGAAAATTCCTGATGCAGGAGGCAAATGGAAAATTTACAATGAAGGATATGCCTTTTGCAACGGGTAAAGATCCACGTAAACCCGAAAATATGGGCCTGCTTCTTTTTGATGCAGACAATGATGGTGATCTGGATTTGTATTGTGCCAGTGGCAGTAACGAATATGCTGCAAATACAAAAAATTACCAGGATCAGCTGTTTGTCAATGATGGCAAAGGGAATTTTTCTTTTGATACTACAGGCGCTCTCCCGGTGAACTACACAAGCAAAAGTTGTATTAAAGCAGCAGACATTGATAATGATGGCGACCTGGATCTTTTTATAGGAGGAAGATGTTTGCCGGGCCAGTATCCGCTTCCGGTAAATTCTTTTATCTACCGCAATGACTCAAAAGACGGAAAGGTTAAATTCACAGATATTACAAACGATGTTGCAAAAGAGTTGACTAATACCGGGATGGTATGTGATGCGGTATGGACAGATTTTGACAATGATGGAAACGTTGATTTAATAATAGTGGGTGAATGGATGCCCATAACTTTTTTTAAAAATAATAATGGAAAATTTGAAAATGTAACGCAACAAAGCGGCCTGGCTTCAGCGGTTGGCTGGTGGAACAGTATCGTTGCAGGTGATTTTGATAATGACGGTGACATTGACTACATCGCAGGCAATCTCGGGCAGAACTCTTTTTTCAGGGCAAGTGATCTATGCACGGTAAATATTTATACAAAAGATTTTGACAATAATGGCAGTACGGATGCCATTATAACAACTTTTCTCAAAGATCCTGCTGGTGAAAAAAAAGAATATACTGCTTTTAACAGGGACGATATTATGAACCAGCTGCCCGGTTTAAAAAAGAAATTTCTGACATATAAAGATTTCGGGAACGCAGATTTTCACCAGCTTTTTACGGAGGAACAAATGAAAGACGCCTATACACTTCATGCCAATAATTTTAAGAGCGTATTTATTAAGAACATGGGTAAAGGCAAATTTATTTCACAGCCGCTGCCGGTTGCTGCACAGTTAGCCCCGTTGTATGGTATGCAGGCAGGAGATTTTGATAATGACGGAAACCTGGATGTGGTGATGGCAGGTAATGATTTTGGGAATGAAGTAACCAATGGAAGATATGACGCCTTCAATGGCCTGTTGATGACCGGTAATGGCAAAGGTGATTTTACACCTCAGGCCATTTTTAAAAGCGGTATTTATATACCCGGGGATGGAAAAGCATTAATTCAATTAAAAGGCGCTGGAAATACTTACTTGCTTGCTGCATCTGAAAATAAAGGGCCGGTAAAAATATTCCAAAGAAGGAATAATTGTATGAAAATGATTCCATTGAAAAATGATGACAAAATAGTTTTTATCACTTTACAAAATGGAACAACACGCAAAGAAGAGCTTTATTATGGCACCTCTTTTCTTTCGCAGTCTGCGCGTTTTATTGAGACAAATAATAAAATGAAAAAAATTGTTATTACAGGCGGTAAAGGTTTGAAAAGGGAAATCGTTTTATAACATTATCTGTTGGCATGAAAATACACTTGCATCTTTTTGTTCCTTCTTGTTTTATTTTATTCGCCGGGAATTTGCGTCCCATTCAAAAATCCACGGCAGATACTGCCTATGCAGCCCGCCTTTGGTATAAGCGGCCAGCTGTTAATTGGAACGAAGCACTTCCTGTAGGTAATGGAAGACTGGGCGCGATGATTTTTGGTGGCGTTGTAAACGAGCGCCTGCAATTAAATGAGCAAACATTATGGTCTGGCGCACCGCGCAACTGGAACAATTCCGCAGCAAAAAGATACTTGCCGCTGGTAAGGGATGCCGTCGGCAAAAAGAATTATCATGCCGCAGACAGTCTTGCCAGGTTTATGCAGGGGCCATACACGGAGTCTTATCTGCCAATGGCAGATGTAAATATTGCTTATAAAAACATTACTGATTCATCAAATTATACGCGTGAGCTGAATATTGACAATGCTTTAAGCAAGGTGGGCTTTTCGAATAACGGAAATACATATACCAGGACTGCTTTTGCCAGTTTTCCCGGCCATGTGATTGTTTACCATGATACATGTACGGCCCGTGCTGCTGTTTCTTTATCCATTCAGCTCAGCAGTAAATTACATTATAGTGTGCAGACAGCAGCACCCAATCATATTATATTGAGAGGGAAATGTCCGCAGCATGTAGAGCCTGTTTATTTATGGCGTATAAAAGATGACGCAGCTATACAATATGCAAAAGATAAAAATGGAGAAGGAATGAATTTTGAAGTTCATTTGCTGGTAAACACAAATAAGGGGACGATTCGTTGCATAAACAATATTATAGAGGTTGAGCAGGCAGATGCCGCAACTATTATTATTTCTGCTGCTACCAGCTATAACGGTTTTGATAAATCACCTGGCTTGCACGGAAAAAATCCTGCGGTGAATGCGTCTTCAGATCTGAACGCAGCAGCTTTGACATCTTATCAGCAATTGTTAGCGGAGCATATTGAGGATTATCAGCCTGTTTTCAGGCGGGTACAATTAAACCTCGGGGAGAGCACCAATAAAGATTTGGCTACTGATGAACGGATGAAAAAAATGGAGACTTATGCTGATCCGGAAATGATTGCAACCATTTTTCAATATGGCCGCTATCTTCTGATAGCGGGTTCAAGGCCAGGCGGACAGCCAGTGAATTTAAAAGGAATCTGGAATGATAAAGTACGTCCGGAATACAGTTCCAACTGGTGTCTTGATCACGACGCACAGATGTTTTATTACCCGGTAGAGACCACCAACCTCTCAGAAATGCACCAGCCTTTTCTTCAGTTTATTGAAGATCTCTCTGTCAATGGAAAACAAACAGCTGTTACCAATTATGGTATGCAGGGTTGGTGTGCGCACCACAATACAGATATATGGAGACAGACAGGGCCCGTTGGTAATTATGGAGATGGCAATCCGCATTGGGCAAACTGGAATATGTCGGGTCCATGGTTAAGCGCCCACTTATTTGATCATTATCTTTTTACCGGCGATCGAAAATTTCTACAGCAAAAAGCCTGGCCTGTTATGAAAGGCGCTGCTTTGTTTTGTCTCAGTTGGCTTACAAAGGATAAAAATGGGTACTTAATTTCCGTGCCTTCCGTGTCTCCTGAAAATACTTTTATTACAAAACATGGAGATACCGCGATGGTAAGCAGCAACACCACGGCTGACATCGCTTTAATAAAACAATTGTTTACCCAATGCATAACTACTGCTGAAATACTGCAGATTGACAGAAAGTTTTCCATCAAACTAAAAAGTGCAGTGAAACTGCTTGCGCCATATAAAATTGGTAGTGAAGGGCAACTGCTGGAGTGGGAGGAAGAATGGAAGCCGGTCGATCCTGCACACCGGCACCTTTCTCATATGTACCCAGTTTTCCCAGGAAATGAAATTTCATCATTACATACGCCTGCCCTTGCGATAGCTGCTAAAAAAGCATTGTCCTTGCGGGCGAAAACAAATTGCTCCTGGGGATTTGCGTGGAAAGCTGCCTGTTGGACTCGTTTGGGCGAGGGCGACAGTGCCTGGCAAACCTTGCAAAACCAGTTGCGTTATGTGGAAGCGCAAAATAAATCAGCTGATAATTATGGATTGTTCCCCAATCTTTTTAATTCTGAAGGACAGTCTGTTATTATGAATGGAAATGGATGTGCAACAGCGGTAATTGCAGAAATGTTGTTGCAGTCTCAGGCTGGTGAAATTCAATTATTACCTGCCTTGCCCTCCTGGTTTGAAGAAGGAACCGTTACGGGCCTGTGTGCGCGGGGTGGATTTGTAGTTGATATTGCCTGGCATAAGCATGTGCTTGCTTCATCAACTATTTATTCTACACTGGGAAATGAATGCCGTCTTCAAACTAGTCAGTTTGTAAAAATATTTGAAGGGTCAGCACAGGTGGACATCTCCCATGCGGCAAACAATGTGATAGTCTTCAAAACAAAAAAAGGGAAAAGGTATACAATACTTGCTGCCTGAAAACATTGTTTATGTAAATAGGCAGGTTGAAATTTAAATTGATAATTATTATGCTGCTGAAAATTACGCAGGTGAAAATTGAAAACTATTGCATGCTGATAGCTGTAATATTGTGCTTCGGGTGTCAACGTATAAAGACCTACGATAATTGGGAGCAATACCGGGGCTCAAATGAGAACATCCACTACTCTTCATTGACAGCGATAGATACAAACAATGTAAAGCAATTGCAACTTGCCTGGGAATATCATACTGGTGATGCAGACACAGCCAGTCATTCGCAAATACAATGCAATCCTATTATCATTGATGGCGTTTTATATGGCACCAGTCCCCGGTTGAAATTATTTGCTATTGATGCCGCTACAGGAACGGCTAAATGGCAATTTGATCCTTTTGATACATTGACAGGCAACAGGGAATTTTTCAATCAGAATAACTGCCGGGGTGTTACCTACTATAACGCCGGCGAAAATGATAAAAGAATTTATTACACGGCGGGTACTTATTTGCATTGCGTGGATGCAAAAACCGGAAGGCTGGTAGAAAGTTTTGCCAGCCGGGGAAAGCTTGATTTGCATGATGGGTTGGGCAGCAATGCAAAAGATCTTTTTGTAAGTGCTACATCCCCTGGCATTATATTTAATAATCTCATCGTCATGGGTACCCGTGTAAGTGAGAGTCCGCAGGCGGCGCCAGGCCATATACGTGCATTTGATGTAACCACAGGCAAACAACAATGGATATTTCATACAATTCCGCAACCAGGTGAATATGGATATGATAGCTGGGAAGATCCTGAAGCATGGAAGACAATTGGCGGCGCAAATGCGTGGGGCGGTTTTTCGCTGGACAAAGAAAGAGGCCTGCTGTTTGCCTGCACTGGTTCTGCCAATTATGATTTTTATGGAGGCAAAAGAAGAGGCAATAATTTATTTTCGGATTGTGTATTGGCACTGGATGCAGCCACCGGCAAACGTGTCTGGCATTTTCAGCATATTCATCATGATGTATGGGATCGTGATCTGCCTTCTGCGCCGATGCTTGTTACCGTAAATAAAGATGGCAAAAAGATCGATGCAGTAGCTGTTGCCACAAAAACCGGTTTCATTTTTTTGTTTGAACGGGTAACGGGAAAACCGATTTATGACATCATTGAAAAACCTGTGCCTGCTATTTCTGATCTTGTCGGGGAAAGATTATCTGCTACGCAACCCTATCCTGTAAAGCCTGCTCCTTTTATGCGTCAAGTAATTACCGAAAAAGATCTTAATACCTTATTGCCCGATTCATCTTACCAGGAGATAAAAAAAATATGGGTAGGATTAAAGACAGACCATATGTACAATCCAACTTCGTTGCAGGGGACGCTCGAGTTTCCCGGCCTGGATGGTGGGGCAGAATGGGGTGGGCCTTCCTTTGATCCGCAAACAGGTATTTTATACATCAATGCCAATGAAATGGCATGGGTGGTGAAAGCAACAGCCCTGGCAGCCCCCGCGGAAAACGAAAACATGGGGCAAGCGGGTGAACGGTTGTACCAAAGCAACTGCATGTCTTGTCACGGCCCTGCAGGAAAAGGTTCCGACAATGTTCCTTCGCTTATTAATATTCAAACAAAATATTCGCATGCAGCTTTTGATACCCTGATACAAAGCGGGCGCAGAATGATGCCATCGTTTAAACAGTTGCCGCAAATGCAGCGGCAAGCTATTGCATCTTTTATATTGAATGAGATAAAAGAAAAACCAAAATCATTTAAGGATAGCAGTTATAAAAGATATGATCCGTTCCGGCTTCCTTATACCATTAAAGGTATTACTAAGTTTTTAACAAAGGAAGGGTTTCCCGCTATTACACCACCCTGGGGCACCATCAATGCCATTGATGTAAACACAGGCGAATATGTATGGAAAAAGCCATTGGGTAACGATACCAGTTTTCACAACAGTAAAATATCAACCGGTACAGAAAATTACGGAGGGTCCGTGATAACTGCGGGCGGCATATTATTTATTGCTGCTGCAAAGGATGGCAAGCTGCGTGCTTTTAGAAAAAGCAATGGTGATTTGTTATGGGAAGTGAAATTGCCCGCAGCAGCATTTGCTACGCCATCAATCTATCAGTTGAATGGCAAAGAATATGTGGTGATAGCCTGTGGCGGCGGAAAATTGAAGACTACTTCAGGCGATAGCTATGTGGCATATGCATTGCCTGGTAAATAAATAGTCAAGTATAATTAAAATAATAAGCCATGCGTAGATTTATATTCCTCCTATTTTTATGTGTATGTACCGGTGATGGATTTGGACAATTTAGTGTTAGCCTTAATCACCGGTTTTTACTTAAAGAAGGAAGGCCATTCTTCTGGATGGGCGATACTGCCTGGGAACTGTTTCACCGGTTGGACAGCAGCGGGGCAGATACTTATTTAAAGAAAAGAGCGGAACAAGGCTTTACTGTTGTACAGGCAGTAGTGCTGGCAGAATTAGACGGCATGCATACGCCCAATGCAAATGGCGATTTGCCACTGCTTAATGATGATCCGTCTACCCCTAATGAAAAATATTTTAAACACGTGGATTATATAATAGACAGGGCCGCTTCATATAATATCAGCATTGCACTGTTGCCCACCTGGGGCGATAAAGTTTTTAAAGATCGCTGGGGCATGGGCCCGGAAATTTTTAATGAAAACAATGCAGCCGCTTATGCAAGCTGGTTGGCCAGCCGGTATAAGAACAGAACTAATATTATCTGGGTATTGGGCGGAGATCGGATTCCCCGCGGTGCGGCTGATATAAATACCTGGCGGGCCATGGGCAATGCTATCATGAAAGCAACCGGTAATAAAGCTATAATTAGTTTTCATCCGCAACCAAACTTGTTGGGATCTGCAGAATGGTTTCATAAAGATGACTGGTTAAGCTTTAATATGTTTCAAACGGGGCATTGCAGGGATGCAGCTGTGTATGATAAAATTCAAACGCTGTATAACATGCCGCTGATGAAGCCTGTAATGGATGGAGAACCCATTTATGAAGATCATCCTGTGTGTTTTAACGTGAAAGATTTGGGTACATCCAATTCACTCGATGTAAGACGCTATGCTTACCTGGATCTTTTTGCCGGCGCATTTGGGCATAC
>JBBRCM010000035.1:0-26944 GCA_038204855.1 Chitinophagales bacterium | reverse complement strand
AATATCAGCTATGTACTTTTGGCAATCTTCATCTGTCTTAAAGTGCTGGTTAAATTTTATAGAATTCATACCAGCAAATTTATCCCGTTTTTCCATAGCTGAATATATGGAATATTGGGATAACTAAACGCCTATACCTATAATTTTATTTATTATTTCGTTCATAAACTTCTACCTTTATAAAACCGCAGTTTTATTGGTAAAGAAGTAAAATTATAATCCTGACCGAAAAATGAAAAAATTTTTACTCGTTGATGATCATGTTGTTGTACGATCAGGAATAAAAATCCTCCTCGAAGATTTGTACAACCCAACCGAAATTCATGAAGCCATGAATGGAGAGACAGCTACTGAAAAACTGAAAGAGAATGAGTATGACCTGATATTACTTGATATACAAATGCCCAATACCGATACCCTGGGCCTGATGGAGTTTATACATATGATTTATCCAGCAGCAAAAGTGCTGATGTTCTCCATGAGTGCAGAAAATATTTATGCCAAAAGATTTATGAAAGCCGGAGCCTATGGTTTTATTTCAAAAGAAGCTCCGCTGGAAGAAATAACAAAAGCGATGGCTGTTATTTTAAGTGGCAAAAAATATATTAGCGAAGGGTTGGCCCAAAAACTGGCCGAAGATTCGTTTTCAGGTAAATCGAGTAACCCCTTTAACAAACTTTCTCCCAGAGAATTTGAAATTGTTACTTTACTGCTGGATGGAAAAACTGTTACTGACATCGCTCATACATTAAACATACAAACCTCAACCGTGGGTACACACAAGGCACGCCTGTTTGAAAAACTTGGGGTGGAAAACATACTGCAATTAAAGGAACTGGCTACTACGTATAACCTGTAATACCGGAGCTAAAGATTTTCCCCAGTTTTCTTAAATAATGTCACATCATTTATGGTGATTTCTTTTTTGGAAATGCTGATGAGGTTTTGCCTTTCAAACTGGTTAATGGTGGTAGTTACTGTTTGCCTGGATGAACCAATCAGTTTGGCAATATCATCATGGGTCAGAAATTTTTCAATAACAGCCTTGTTATCAATTATACTTTTATTATCAGCAGCCAGTTGCAGCAACAACTGCACCAGCCTGCTTTTTACGTTTTTGTTTAAAATATTCAGCAAACGGTTCTCCACTTTTTTAAGCTTACTACCCAAATGAAAACTAAACGCAATTGCCATTTCGGGTTTGCGCTGCAGCAACCGTACAAAATCTTCCATGGTAAAGGCGCAAAGGCTTACATGGCCTTTATAAGCCTGTGCAAATTCATCCTCCTCATTATTTTTTTCTAAAGTAAGCTGGCCAAAAACTTCCCCTTTCTGAATGATCTCTTTTATCACTTCATTTCCCTGTTCGTCAATATAGCCCAGTTTAATAAAGCCCTCTTTGGTAAAATAAAGTCTATTGCGGTTCTGGTGCGGAAAGTAAATATATTCTCCGGGGCTTGCTTCCAGGTAATTATGAACAAGATCAAGTTCTTCATATTCTTCATCTGTGATGTGTTCAAAAACATCAAAGCCCCTTAAAAGCAGTAAGGTAGAATCGCAGGAGTAATTTTGAGACAATCGGTTTATTTTTTCTCAAAGGTAAGCGAAGCAGAGTTCATACAATATCTTTGACCGGTTGGCTTTGGGCCATCATTAAATACATGGCCTAAATGAGCTCCGCAACGGCTGCAAAGTACTTCGTCCCTTTCCATACCATAACTATTATCTGCACTTACAAGCACATTGCTTTTTACAATTGGTTGCCAGAAACTTGGCCAACCTGTGCCGCTCTCAAATTTAGTGGCCGAACTAAATAATTCCTGGTTGCAGCATACACATTTGTAAATTCCTGTTTGATGGTTATCTGCGTAAATGCCGCTGAATGCCCTTTCGGTGCCTTTTTTGCGTGTTACTGTAAATTGCTCTGCTGTTAATTGTTTGCGCCATTCAGCATCGGTTTTTGTAACCGCAAACTTTTTGGTTTGTGCATTTGCAGCAGATATGCAGCCTAACAAGAAGATACATGTAATAATCTGTTTCATATTTTTTGTTTTTACTAAATACGGTTTTTGAACTTTTCAGGTTTTAAACGGTTATATCCTTTAACAAAAAATTGGATTTAAAGTTTAAGGTTTAATTTTACATTATAATTTTACAAAATGGGAGTACTTAATCAAATAGCTCAATATTTATACCTGAAGAAAAAAGACCCGAATGCACCCAATACCCAGTGGGTAAAATATATGCATGGTATCAATAGGCTGTCTATTTTATTGTTTTTGCTTGCGATGATTATACTGGCTGTAAAATTACTTCGGTAATTTACTCATAAAGTTGTAAATACTTTCGGCAGCATTGGCCGATGCATGGCCACCTTGGCTCAGTAGGGTTTTAAGTGCAGCATAATCTTGTTTTAACTGTTTTTGTTTTTCTTCATCCGTTAACACTAAATGCAATTCATATTTTAAATTATCGACGGTTAACTCATCCTGTATTAGTTCCTTCACTACTTCTTTATCCATGATAAGGTTTACCAGGCCGATGAATTTTATTTTTATCAGCCGCTTGGCTATTTGATAAGAGAAAGCGCTGCCTTTGTAACATATCACTTCAGGCACAGCAAACAAAGCACTCTCCAGCGTGGCGGTACCGCTGGTAACCAATGCTGCTTTTGATTCTGTAAGCAGTTCGTAAGTTTTATTTACAACCGAGGAAACATTGCTGTATGGTTTTAAAAGCGCTGCATAAAAACTTTCCTCAAGCCCAGGTGCTTTGGCAACCACAAATTGATAATCGGGGAAATGCTTTGCAACTTCCAGCATAATTGGAAGTTTTTTCAAAATTTCCTGCTGACGGCTGCCGGGAAGTAAGGCAATGATATTAGAATTAGTAATTGGTAATTGGGAATTGGGAAAAACAAAGTCTGCATTATTCAAACCTAATTCCCAATTCCTAATTCCTAATTCCTCATTCCTCATTCCAAATTCCTCCACCACCTCCACCAGTGGATGCCCCACATACTCTACTTCATAATTCCATTTTGCGTAAAATTCTTTTTCAAATGGGAGGATGACGAGCATTTTATCGACACATTTTTTTATCAGCTTCACCCGGTTCTCCTTCCAGGCCCAAACCTGTGGTGAAATATAATAGATAACCGGAATGCCCTGTTCTTTTGCCCATTTGGCAATGCGTAAATTAAAACCGGGGTAATCAATAAGGATGAGGGCTGTAGGTTTGTATTGCAGAATATCTTCTTTACAAACTTTAATGTTCTTTAAAATGGTGCCCAGGTTTTTTATCACTTCTAAAAAACCCATAAAGGCAAGTTCTTTGTAATGCTTTACCAGCGTGGCTCCGGCAGCTTCCATCTTATCGCCGCCCCAGCAACGTATGTCGGCGGACGCATCTCTCTTTTTTAATTCTTTTATAAGATTACTGCCATGCAAATCGCCACTTGCCTCACCGGATATGATGTAATATTTCATGCTGATTTATTATCTCTGTTGAATTCTCTTTAAAATGTTTAAGAGATGTATTCTTATTCGCCTGCTCTTTTTATAATTAACAATTCAAGCGGTTCGGTAATTCTAAAATTTGTTGATTTTATTTTTGTAAGTATTGGCTTAACAGAAACAATTATTCCTGCAAGTTTTGCATCTACTATAACTCCAATTGTTCCAATGATGGTTAAGCCAAGTTGCTGTGCAAATTTTCTTCCCTTCAAATCATCAATTATAAGCAGACAATCATCTAATTCCATAGCAAGTGCAATGGCACTGGCTTCTCCTTTATCAACACTTGCTTCAATTATAGATTGATAATTTTTATCGGCAGGTTCTTTTAACTCGAACCAGGATGGTAATGGTTGACCAAATTCAGCTGCTATTTCTGCTGTTGTGGTAATTGTTCCGAATAATTTATGTAGAATATCAAGCTCGCCAATTTTCTCAAGTAAGATCAGGCAACTGGTGTCAGAGATGATAGTTTTGTGCATTAAGGATGTCTTTTTCTAACTCTTTTTCTGAATAATTAAAAACTGAAACATCATAGTCAGCCAAAATTTCCATAAAACTACGTTTTGAACAGCCTGCAAGTTCGGCAGCTTGCCCTAATGATAAAGAACCTTTTTCATACAGTTTGGCTGCAAGCATTTTTTTTGCTTCCTTTTCATCAAGATTGTCTGGTATCTGCAATGTCATTGTCTTCATAATTCAAATTTAATATAAATTATCAGAGTTGCAAAGTATTGAAGTTGCCGGTTGACAGGGGTTCTATATGTAATTTATTAATTAAATGTTTTAATAAGCAACACTAAAAAACCATATACACAGGTAAGTACAAAAATACCTTTAGCCGTTTTGTCTTTATGACTATTAATATATAAGGTAAATAAAACAGCATTTACCAGCAGAGAGAGGCTTAATGCCACGCTAAGGGTGCGGTGGCCTTCCTCCTTGTACATGTATATGAAAGTATTGGTAAAAGTAAATGAGTGAAATTTGGTCATTTTAAAAAGGATAACACCAAGCACTGGTCCCAGGAAACCCAGTATAGCTCCAAAAATAAAATTGTCTTTCTTAAATATCATTTGAAAAGTTTCTTTTTCTCTAATAATTTTTTCAGTGTATAATTTGTAAGGTCAAACTGAACGGGCACTACACTTACATAATTGTTTTGCAGCGCCCATACATCGGTATCTTCAGCCTTATCAAAGTTTATAAACTCGCCGGTAAGCCAGTAATATTTTTTTCCATGCGGATCTAAACGCTCATCAAATTCTTCTTTATATTTTGCATAAGCTTGCTTACAAACTTTAATGCCTTTTATTTTTTTTTTTGGTACCGAGGGAATATTTACATTCAGCAGCAGGTGCTTATCTAATTTATTCGCCAAAACTGTTTTAATTATTTTATTGGCATAAAAAGTTGCAGCAGTAAAGTCTGCATCAAACCGGTAATCAAGCAACGAAAAACCAATACTGGGAATACTTTCGATAGATGCTTCCATGGCCGCACTCATGGTGCCGCTGTAAATTACATTGATGGAATGGTTGGCCCCATGGTTAATACCGCTGATGCACAGATCGGGTTTGCGGTGCAATATCTTATCAACCGCCAGTTTAACGCAATCTACCGGCGTGCCCGAGGTTTGCCATGCTTCCACATCGCCAAACATATCAACTTTGTCCATCCGCAAAGGGTTGCCAATGGTGATTGCATGACCCATACCGCTTTGCGCTTTGTCGGGAGCTACTACTACCACTTTGCCTAAAGTTTTTGCAGCTTCAATTAAATTTTTTATTCCGGGAGATGTTATACCGTCGTCGTTTGTAACCAGGATAATGGGTTGCTCTTTCTTCTTTGCCATGTATGTTCAAATCAATTTAAAACTGAGGAAATAATTGCCTTGCAATACCCGGTTGTTTAAAAGGCCAGGGTATCATTAATAAAATTATAATTAACGCAATACCAAAGTATATTAGTGTGCGTCTGTGTTTTTGTGCATCGGTTGTGCCACGCTTTACCATACTGCGGCCCACATGTACCAGCAGCCAGGCAATGATCATCATCAGCGCATGCTCCATTGAAAAATAACGTTCTACAGGGTCTTTCATTACTTCCTTTGCATGGTTCTTTAAATTCTCGAACCACATACCCGTAAAATATAAAATGAGGCCCAGCAGCAACTGTATATCGCAACTGATCATGAAAAACAGGCTCACTTTATTATCGGCACTGCTATAATTTCTTTTTGAGATAACAGCAAACAAAGCAGATAATACTGCCCAAACGCCAAAAAGTAAAACCGCCCATCTAAGTATGCTATGTATTACAAGTGTATAATTCATATAGTTAAGTTTGATGCAAAAATAAGGTTTGTTGCCACGAATTACTCAGATTAACACTGATAAGAAAACAATTCGTATAATCCGTGGCTAAAAAAATCTGCGACCACCTATTTAATTGGTAACGGCTTTTCACCTAAACCACTTAATTTAGTAAGTACAAAACTAATTTTATGCAAATTACCAAAGCCTTGCTATCTGCTGCACTGCTGTTTATTTCATTAACAGTTGCTGCTCAAAAAAAGACAGAGCCTGTATCAAAACCCAAAGGTCCGGACTCGCTGAAAAATATTTCACTTGCGGGGTTGAGCTTCAGGAGTGTAGGGCCGGCCATCACTTCGGGCCGCATTGCAGATATTGCCGTTAATCCTGCCAACCATAGTGAATATTATGTAGCTGCTGCTGCAGGTGGTGTATGGAAAACAGCCAATGCAGGCATTACTTTCAACCCGGTTTTTGATGGCGAGGGCTCTTATTCAATCGGTTGCCTGGCCATTGACCCAACAAACACAAATGTAGTTTGGGTGGGCAGTGGCGAAAATAATAACCAACGTGTGGTTGCTTATGGAGATGGTATTTATAAATCGGAAGATGGCGGCAAGAGTTTTAAAAATATGGGCTTGAAAAACTCGGAGCATATTGGCCGTATTGCTATCGATCCAACCAACAGCGATATTGTTTATGTAGCAGCCTATGGCCCGCTTTGGAAATCGGGTGGGGAGCGTGGTATTTATAAAACTATTGATGGCGGTAAAACATGGAAACAGGTTTTAAATGTAAGTGAGCATACGGGTTTTAATGAAGTGATGGTTGATCCACGGTTTCCGAATATTGTATATGCTGCGGCACACCAGCGCCAGCGCAAGGTTTTTACTTATATCGGTGGCGGGCCGGAATCTGCATTGTATAAAAGTACCGACGGTGGCGCTACCTGGAACAAGATGATGAATGGAATTCCATCACGTGACCTGGGCAGGATCGGATTAAATTATTCTCCCGCAAACCCAGATGTATTGTATGCCGTTGTGGAAGCAACCGAAGGCAAGGGCGGTGTTTTTAAAAGCACCGACCGTGGCTCCAGTTGGGAAAAACAAAGTGGTTTTTCAACCAGCGGTAATTATTATCAAAAAATAATTTGCGACCCCAAAGATGACAATAAGATTTTCATCATGAATACTTACATGGTTGTAAGCAAAGATGGTGGAAAGAATTTTGTGAATGTGGGCGAAAAAAGCAAGCACATTGATAACCATGTCATCTGGATAGATCCATCAAATACCACTCATTACCTGGTTGGTTGCGATGGCGGTGTTTATGAAAGTTTTGATGCTGCAGAAAACTGGAGTTTTAAAGCCAATCTGCCCGTTACCCAGTTTTATAAAGCGGCAACCGATAATGCTTTTCCCTTTTACAATATACACGGTGGCACACAGGATAACTTTAGTATCGGCGGGCCTTCACGTACAACAAGTGCAAACGGTATTTTTAATTCCGATTGGTACTTTACCAGCATTGGCGATGGTTTCGAAAGCCAGGTAGATCAAACCAATCCGGATATTGTGTATGCCGAATCGCAATACTGAGGCCTAATCCGTTACGATAAAAAAAGCGGGGAATTCTTAGACATCAAACCTGTTGAGCAGGAAGGCGAAGCCGCTTACCGCTGGAATTGGGATGCTGCTTTGCACATTTCAAAATACGATAACAAGCGCCTGTATTTTGGTGCCAATAAATTATTCAGAACCGATGACCGGGGCAATAGCTGGAAAATAATAAGCGGCGATTTAAGCAGGCAGATAGACAGAAATAAACTGGAAGTGATGGGTAAAGTGTGGAGCGTGGATGCGGTTGCTAAAAACGGATCTACTGATATTTACGGACAAATAACCAGCATTGCCGAATCGCAGTTTGATGAGAATACTTTGTATTTGGGTACCGATGATGGATTGATACAGATTACAACCGATGGAGGAAAAACATGGTTGAAAGTTGATGGTATTGCGGGTGTACCGGAGCGGACTTATGTAAACCAGATCATCGCATCGCAGCACGATAGAAATGTTGCTTATGTAACTTTCAATCATCACCGCTATGGCGATTTTCATCCCTACATTTATAAAACAAACGATGGCGGTAAAACATGGAAACCCATTCAGAATAATTTGCCCGTAAGAGGCACTGCATATACCATTGCCGAAGATCATGTAAATGCAAACCTGTTATTTGTGGGCACCGAGTTTGGTGTTTACTTTAGTGTGGATGGCGGGCAGGAATGGATACCGCTTAAAAATGGCTTGCCAACCATTGCGGTAAAGGATATTGCCATTCAAAAAAGAGAAAACGACCTGGTGCTGGCAACCTTTGGCCGTGGGTTTTATGTGCTGGACGATTATTCCCCGCTGCGTAATTTTAAAAAAGAAGACCTCAGTAATGCTGCAACTATTTATCCTGTAAAAGATGCTTTAATGTTTATTGAGTCATTGCCTTTAGGGGTTAGAGGCAAAGGTTTTCAGGGCGAAAGTTTTTTTACTACGCCCAACCCTAAAGTGGGTGCCGTGTTCACTTATTATTTAAAAGATGATATTAAAACCATCAAAGAAAAAAGACAGGAAACCGAAAAAGAAATAACAAAAAAAGGCGAAGCACCTTATTATCCTTCGCTTGATTCTTTAAGGCTTGAAGATGAACAGCCTTCGCCGCATTTATTATTTACTGTAACCGACGAAAATAATAATGTGGTACGCCGTATTAAAGCACCAGCAAAAAAAGGAATGAGCAGGATCGTTTGGGATTTCCGTTATGCACCTTTTGGCCCGGTTGATTTAACCCCATTTGATGAATCGAATGCATTTAGTTCACCCGAAATTGGCTACCTGGCGTTGCCTGGCAATTATAAAGTATCACTCAGTAAGTTTGAAGATGGAGTTTATACAGAACTGTCTGCTGCACAGCCTTTCAAAGCAGTAGCTCTTAATAATGCAACGTTGCCTGCAACCGATAAAAAGGCACTGGAAGATTTTTGTAAGCAGGTTGCAGAGTTAAGAAGAGTTAGTGCCGCCGCAGATGAATACCGCAGCGAGATGGTTAATAAGATAAAGTATATTAAACAGGCAATTATTGAAACGCCAAACCTGCCGTTAACAGTTTCTAAAACAATTACTGCGCTGGAAAAAAGATTGACCGATGTTGCTACAAAATTAAATGGTGATGCAACATTGTCAAGAAGGGAGTTTGAATCCTTACCATCCATCAATGGCAGGATTGGCAGTATTACCGGTGGCCTTTGGGCAACCACTGCTGCTCCAACAACAAATTTCATCAATTCTTACCAAACAGCGGCCAGGCTGTTTACACCAGTGTATAATGAGTTGAAGGCGATCGGTATGGAGATGAAAAATCTTGAAAACATATTGGATACTAATAAAGCACCTTATACGCCCGGCCGCTTGCCCGATTGGCAGGGAAATTGAAGAGTGTCAGGCTGGTCTTGTCGAAGCTGGTGCTATTTACAACCCGCCTTTGACAAGCTGCTAATGACAAGTATTTTAAAAAGTTGATAAACAATTTTTTACAAAATAGCCACAAAGACTCTAAGGCACTAAGGAAAATGCGCAGCATTTTTCTACTTCGTGCTTTTGTGCCTTTGTGGCAAACCGTTTTCGCAGCGAAGCTGAGAAATAAATCTTATTGTCATTTACAAAGAACTTAAAACATTTTTATCTGCGCCTCAGGCTGACAACTTTTAATTTCTCAGTGGCAAAATAAAAATAAATTTGGAAGAACTAAAATAGTTAGTATATTTGTACTAATCAAATTAGTTGCACCATGTCATTAGCAGGACAAAACCTCAAATACTTGCGCAAACTCCGTGGATGGACACAGGAAGAATTTGCGATAAAAATCGGTATCAAACGTTCGTTAATTGGCGCTTACGAAGAAGAGCGTGCCGACCCAAGGCTGGATGTATTGGAAATATTGGCCGATATGTTCAAGCTTTCGCTTGATGAGTTATTGCTTAAAGATTTAAGCGATACTACCGCCACTTATCTTTCCAGACGCCGTCAGCAAAAAATGATGGCTGTTGAGCGCAATGTAATTCACTTTGTTCCGGTAAAAGCTGCAGCCGGCTATTTAGCCAGTTATGCCGATACAGAGTTCATTGATGAACTGAACACTTTTACATTGCCCATGTTGGCCGGTGGTAACTATCGTGCCTTTGAAATAATTGGTGACAGTATGTTGCCCACACCCAGCGGCAGCATTATTGTGGGCGAAAAAATTGAAAATACAGATGATATTAAAAACACCCAGGCATATATTGTGGTAAGCCGAAACGAGGGTATTGTTTATAAAAGGGTTGAGAAGAGTGGCCGCAGTAAAGGTAAATTAACATTGGTTAGTGATAACCCGCAATACCAGCCATACCAGGTAAATGCCGAGGATGTGGTTGAACTGTGGCAGGCCCAAATGGTGATCAGTAAAGTAGCCATGCAACAGCGCTGGGATGTAAATTCATTGGCCAGTATGGTTAATAATTTACAGAGCCAGGTAAGTTCGTTAAAAAAGAAGATGAACTAAAATTTTAGCCATGAATTTTCACTGATGATTTGTATTTGGCTATTCGTGTAAATTCGTGGAATTCGTGGCAAAAAAATATGTATCGGCAATGAACGCAAAGGAATTATTGATATTGAATTTTGAAGAAATACGACGCAGAAGCATAAAGGTGTGGAAGAGTATTTCGGAAGAAAATCTTTTCTGGAAGCCGGATGATGGGGCGATGAGCTGCTTTCAGATGGTAAGGCATGTGCTGGAGTCGGAAAATATTTATCACCAGATCATATTGCACCAGGGCGCACTGGGTGATTATGAAAGTCCTTTGACCGGAAATCCATATACAAGCATTGATGATGAATTAAAAAATGCACAGCCTTACCGGGAGAAGTTCCTGAAAATGATACATGGGCTTACATTGAGAGATCTTGAGGAAGTGTACATTACCCGTAAGGATAAAAACCAGCACCGTAAACTCGGCGATTATTTATTACGTGTTGCATATCACGAGGGAGTGCATACAGGCCAGTTGCTTGATTATTTACGCACATTAAAAGCACCCCGGGCAGTAATTTGGGATTAACTTTTATATTTACTACATAACTAAATACGTAAAACAGATACATCGATTAATAATTTAAAAAACACAGTTATGATTAAGCTTCAGATCATCGGCAATCTTGGTAAAGATTGCATCGTAAAAGAAATCAATGGTAAACATGTTATTAATTTCAGCGTAGCCCACACCGAGCGTTTTAAAGACGCACAGGGGGTTCAAAAAGAAAAAACAACCTGGGCAGAATGTGCCTATTGGACAGACCGGACAGCCATTGCACCTTATCTGCTTAAAGGAACAACAGTTTTTGCAGAAGGTACGCCCGAAGTTGAGCTATATACCAACAAAGAAGGGCAGGCTGCAACTACTTTACGCATGCGTGTACAAAACGTTCAGTTGCTGGGAAGTAACAGGGAAGGCCAGAGTTCTCAAAGTTCACAAGGTTCAGCTTCCAATTCAGGTAATGTTACCAATACAGGCATGGGTTCCGCACCGGTTGTAAAAACCGAGCCGGCCAATACATCAGCCCCGGTTGATGATTTACCGTTTTAAGATTAATTTTCCCACAAAGCCACAAAGCACACAAAGTTTTTTTAGTACTATCCCTTTGTGTACTCCGTGCTTTGTGGGATATTTTTTGTAGGCTATATTTTTCATAAAGTTTTATCTTGTGCAAAACACTTTGCATGAAAAACAAGACTTTTTTACTTTGTACTCTTTTCCTCCTTTCCCTGGTGAGCTTGCCGAACCCTATTCTCTTAGCCCAAAAAAACTTTGTACAATACGTGGATCCTTTTATAGGCACTGGTGGCCACGGGCACACTTACCCCGGTGCAACCCTGCCGCATGGTATGGTGCAGTTAAGCCCTGATACCCGGCTGGATGGCTGGGATGGTTGTGGCGGCTACCACTATTCCGACAATTATATTTATGGCTTTACACACACACATTTAAGCGGTACAGGCGTAAGTGATTATGGAGATATATTGTTAATGCCCATGACTGGGAAACCCTCGCCAGATAATAAAGTGTATGGCTCTAAATTTTCTCATGCAAATGAAAAGGCAACTGCCGGTTTTTATTCTGTAAAGCTGGATGATGATAACATTATAGCGGAACTTACAGCAACAACAAGGGTGGGGTTTCACCGGTATAAATTTCCTAGTAGCAGCAACAATAATATCACACTCGATCTGAAACATCGTGACGAAGTGATTGAATCTTCGTTAAAAATAATTGACCTGCATACCATTGCTGGCCTCAGACGCAGCAGGGCATGGGCCAATAACCAGTATGTATATTTTGTAATTGAATTTTCAAAACCATTCAGCAAAACAGGTTTCTGGAAAAATGATACGCTGTTGCCATCCGGTACAACAGATTTGAAAAATTCAAAAAACATAAAGGCATTTTTTCAGTTTGATGATGCTGAAGTGATGGCTAAGGTTGCTTTATCGGCTGTGAGCATCGAGGGAGCACAAAGTAATCTTGCCAAAGAATTACCCGGCTGGGATTTTGATAAAGCAAAAACTGATGCCGAAAAAATATGGAATGATGAACTAAGCAGGATAGAAGTAAGTAGCAATGACGCAAAGCAACTGCGAACTTTTTATACCGCCTTGTATCATACAGCCATTGTACCCAATATTAACCAGGATGTGGACGGGCAATATCGCGGAAGAGATAACCAGATTCATACCGCAACAGGCTTCACAAACTATTCTGTTTTTTCGCTTTGGGATACTTATCGTGGGGCACATCCATTGTACACCATCATTGATCAAAAACGAACGCTGGATTATATAAATTCTTTTTTGGTTCAGTACCAGCAAGGCGGTCGCCTGCCAGTGTGGGAACTCAGCAGTTGCGAGACCGATTGTATGATCGGCTATCACAGTGTGCCGGTAATTGTAGATGCATATAATAAAGGCATCAAACAATTTGATACTAAACTGGCTTTGGAGGCCATGAAAAAATCTGCCACCTGGAATCATTTGGGATTACCGGCATTGATGGATCATGGTTTTTTGGAAATGGATGACGAACATGAAAGTGTAAGTAAAACACTGGAGTATGCTTATGACGACTGGTGCATTGCACAGTTTGCAAAAGCACAGGGCAATATGGATGATTATAACAATTATATAAAAAGAGCGCAATCTTATAAAAATATATTTGATGCACAAACCGGTTTTATGCGCCCACGTAAAAACGGTAACTGGCTTTCGCCCTTCGACCCCCGTGAAGTGAATAACAATTTTACCGAAGCCAATAGCTGGCAATATTCTTTTTACACCCCTCAGGATATCAATGGTTATATCGAGATGATTGGTGGCAGAAAGAAGATGGAAGAAAAACTGGATAAATTATTTACCGAAAATTCTAAAACAACCGGCAGAGACCAGAGTGATATCAGCGGCCTTATTGGCCAGTATGCACATGGTAACGAACCCAGCCATCATATTGCCTACCTGTATAATTTTGCGGGAGCACCTTATAAAACACAGGCCATGGTTCACCGCATTTTAAGTGAGATGTACCACGATACACCAGATGGACTGGAGGGTAACGAAGACTGCGGACAAATGAGCGCCTGGTATGTGCTAAGTGCCATGGGTTTTTACCCGGTAACGCCGGGCACAACTGATTACATTATCGGTACGCCACTGTTTTCTTCGGCAAAAATTCATTTGGAGAATGGCAAAACGTTTGAAATAAATGCCGGTAATTTCACCAACGATAAGTTTTATATTCAGTCTGCCAAGCTGAATGATCAGTTACATAGCAAATCATACATTTCTTATTTCGATATAAACAATGGCGGCAATTTAAATTTTGTGATGGGAGCAAATCCATCGGCTTTTGGCACAGTTGACCTTCCATCAACAGCCATTACCGATAACAAAATTATTTTAAACCCTGTTATTGATGGAGGGGCTATTTCCTTCAGCGATAAAAAAATAATCAAGATAAGTGCCGCCCAAAAAGGAGTAAATTATTATTATACACAGGATGGTTCGGTACCTGCAAAAACATCTAAAAAATATACAGCTCCTTTTTCAATCAATAAATCTGCAACTATAAAAGCAATAGCCATTAATGCAAAAGGAGAAACTAGTTTTGTTACCACTGCTACTTACAGAAAAGCGCCGCATAACTGGACAATAAAATTAAATTCAGCTTATGAGCAACAGTACGACGGCAATGGTGCTAATGGATTAATTGATGATATACGTGGCGAGGCGGACTGGCGCAAGGGCAACTGGCAAGGCTATCAAAAAACAGATATGGATGTAGTGATTGATCTGCAGAAAAAAACAACGATTTCTTCAGTTACCATTGGCTTATTACAGGATACCCGTGCGTGGATTGTTTTACCAAAGCATATTATAATTGAAATATCTGCTGATGGAAAGCAATACAGCCAGGTTTACAGCGGCGAAAATTTTTTACCCATTGAAGATTTGACTGCACAGGTAAAAAATATAGAAGCTATTTTTACAGCCATACCGGCAAGGTATGTAAGAATTAAAGCCATACAATATGGAAAGCTGCCGGCCTGGCACGAAGGAGCAGGAGGAGATACGCATATTTTTGCAGATGAGATAACGATTAAGTAAAAATCATTTTGCTATTGTAAGTCAATCAGTATCCTGGCATTTTTTTGTTCGGAAGAAGAAATAATATCTCGTATCTTTTTTTTACCGGCGGTGATTATCATCAGCGAAGTGTTGTGTGTTATCCTGCACAGGTTATGGGCCACCATCAACAGTTACAGGTATTGACCAATTTCATAAACTGGTTTTATTTTCTAAAGGCCTTAACATAATCTATTACCAGTTTAATTTCATTGCTGCCCAGCTTTGTTTTAAAAGATGGCATTACTTTTTTGCCGGTTAATACAAGCTGGGTAATGGCCTCATCTGCCATTACGCTTTTTTGCAGATTTTTTGCACCAAAGGCTCCTTTGGTACCTTCCTTGCCATGGCAGCGTGCACATTGTTTTTCAAAAATGGCTTTGCCTTCGGGGGTTTGCCTGCGTGTAAATGAAGAAAGAAAAATTGAAATTACCGCTAAGCCGATGATTACTATTTTACGCATATTCAAAATTTGATGTTCAGCAACTTTTAATATTTCGCCTGCACTGCTGAATAACTAATATTTTTTACTGGTTGAAGTTATGAACTATATTTAATTATCAACTTCAAAAGAAAGGAGTTTAATGGTTTAGAGGTGGCATAATGTTTACTCTGGTTCTTTTATACGCCGGGGTCTCATGCCGCCGTACATTGGCTATGCTGTGAAGATCCCGTCGGGACGGCATCCTGAATAAGGTTGATTTACGTGATGTAATTCTGTACCTTATTATCATTGATCTTAACAATTGTCGAATGTGGATTTCTATACTCGCCAAGATAAGTAATTTTAATACTTAGTCCATTAAGTTTACTTGGTATCCTCTGTGCTAATTCTATATCCGCTTCTTTGTATGAGCCTTCAATGAGGAAATTATATTCAGCATCTAAGTCAATACTTTGAAAAGGTGGAAGATTATTAACTTCATGAGTATTTGTCAACTTGGTAAATTTTGTCTCTCCAATATTTTCAATTCCAACATTATATGCAGGGAAACTCGAATTGTTATGAATAATAAAAGAGTATTTCCACCACAAGTCCCAAAAAATTATTGGCTCACTTCCTGGAACCATTACTAACTGCCCATCATATAGCTCTGTAGGATTTTTATTACTGAAACCCCGATTTGACCTTCCCCAAAGGCCACAAATTAAATCTGCTTCTAAATATGGAATTCCTTTTGATTTTGTTATTCGATGGGCTCCATTAAGCTTCTCCTGCATTTCATTTTCTGCTTTCTGTTTCCAGTCCAACAATATTTCCTTTGTATATGTTTTTGGATTTTTATCAATCAATTTGGAACAAATGCCACAGAGCCATATACCATTATTAATATGAATTCTTTGCACCTGGTCTAAAGACTCCTCAAACCGAGGCCCGCCTGGGGAGGCTGCGGTTATATGTGCAGCTTCACCAATTATCGTTACTTTTTCAGCATTTTCATTTGGTCCAACTGTATGAATTCTGCATTTTGGATTGGAACATAGATAACCCACACGCTTTGCTAAAATGTCGATCGTTTTTTGTGTAAAATTATCTCTAGTCAAAGCCATGAGGTTTAATAAATTTGCCGCTAACGTGCATGTATTTACGACGTTGGGGAATTTGATACTGGTTCTGCCCGTCCGCAAAGCACAATTAAAGAAACGAAATATTATTTAAACCGAAAACACAATTAATGAATTGTCAGCCCTATAGCTGATGTACAATAGAAATAAAATGATGATGCTTGCTGGTCATACCCAATGTGCGCAATGTTAGCAGCAGATTATGTGTTAGTTGTTGGCGCCAACTCCATTTTAAGTGCGTGTTCAGTAGGTATAATTGTACTATAATTTTTAAGGTCTTCAATGTGGAAGGTAATAGGAAGTATACTATTGCTTTCAACATAAAATCTAAATTCTTTTTGACAGCTGAATACATTTGGTTTTGAAAATACATCTACTTCGCCATTTACTTTCTCTTTTTCATAATAATCAACAAATCCCAAATGAAACTTATGATTAAGAAGCTTGAATTTATATGTCATCGATTCAATAAACCAATTTGGCTCCTTAATCACTAGACAATGGGATCCGAAGCGACTAATTCTTTCATCCATCTTAAAGTCAAACATTTCTGGGACAGTTTGTTCTGAAATTGCATATAAACAATAAATATTTCCCCAAACTTCATTAAAAGATAAAGGAACATGGATATGTTCATAGCGAAAGGAAAAATTTGTCGATGGTATATGAACTTTCCCAGGTCCATAATTCCTGATCTCGTATACTCCTTCGTATGAATCCCCTCTTAGCTCTTGATCTTCAATTTTTCTGAAATACTCACGTGAATTCATATAAATTGTGCCATTTTTATAGAGATCATTTATATTTTCTTTGCTTCCAAATTTTAAAAACATAACTTAATTTAAACTTGACGTAAACATTTGTATTCGCTCAACTAAGATACATTAGAATACGCCTTTTCAAAATATATGTGTACCATAATGCTGCACCCCCTAAACAAAATGCCCCGAAAAAAAATCCAAGGCCTTTCTTCAAACTTTATCTCAATCAGCTTTTATCCAGGTTACGGAGTTTGCTGTGATTTTTTTTACTAAGTTCATTTTTGCGGACCGTATTTTTCTTCAGATATTCAATCATTATTTTTAAACCTTCTTCCGGTTTTGTTGCTGTTATGCCAAAGCGATTTTCAAATTTAGTGCTGTCAAAAATATAATCCATTTCATTTTGATACATCATCTCAGGGAACTCTTTTAATTCAGGCATAAACAGTCCTAAAATATGTAACATCCAGGTTGGTACTTTTTGTATCCGGGGTTCTACTCCAAGTTCTTTGGCCACTAATTCAATCCAGTTTTTGGTTGTAAGTTTTTCTTTGGTAGTTGGTAAATGCCAAACCTGGTTATAGGCATCAGGAGTATTGCCCAGCAAGGCCGTTGCTTTACCGGCATCGGGTGTAAAAGTATAGGTATGAATTTTATTTATGTCGCCAAATGCCTGGGCTTTTTTCCCTTTGAGCAGGTTCTTCACCACTACTTCGCCCAGCACACTTTTGTTTGTATCGGGCCCATAAAAATCTGCTGCTCTTACAATCATTGCTGTAAGATTATTTTTCTCAACCTCCTGCATTATCATCTCGTTAAGAAGCTTTCGCACCGCTCCTTTTTTGCTGGGTGGTTGCCATGGAGCATCTTCTGTCATGTGGGGTATAGCTGACTTTGGATAAGGATACACATTATCAAAGAACACAAGCTTTGCCTTATGCGATATACAGGCCTTAATAACAGCCTGCATAAAAGGAGGCCATGTTTGTTGCCATACTTTTAAATTATAGTCAAACCCAATAGTTACATAAACCACATCACTGCCGGCAACGGCATTATCAATCTGTGATAAGTCGTTTACATCCAAAGGAAACAAATCATCCGTTTCATTTACTTTTTTAGGATGCCTGCTGACAAGTCTTATCCGGTTCGTGTATTTTGTTAATTCTTTTGCTAATGGCAACGCTATTGAGCCGCCCGAACCAATGATTGTTTGCATTTTATTGTATTGTTTTGATGGTTTTTCTACCTGTTGCTAAATAGTTGCGGCCAGCGAATTAATGGAATAGATGATTGTGAAAAAAATAATAGTTCACAAAACATATTTATCAAACCAGGCCAGCATTCTTTTGTAAAAATCTAAGTTGTGTTTTATTTGTTTAAATCCGTGTGGTTCGCCGGGATATAACACTAACTCAGTGGGCACATTATAATAACGAAGTGCCCTGTATAATTCCTGCGATTGACCAACAGGGTCAATCGCATCATTCTCTCCCTGAATAATTAATGTGGGTGTTTTAGCATTCTTTATAAAACTAATAGGGGAGTGCTTGTAAAAATTTTCGGGATTTTCATAGGGTGTACCAAAAAACCAACGGTCATAAGCTGCATTATCTTCGGTACCAAATTCACTTGCCAGGTTTGCAATGCCTGCGCCTGCCATTGCAGCCTTAAAACGGTTGGTTTGTGTTACAGCCCATGCGGCCATATAGCCGCCATAAGACCAGCCGGAAATCCCCATTTTGCTACTGTCAATATTTTCTTTTGCTATCAGCATATCCACTCCCGACATGATATCTTTAAAATCATTCCCTCCCCAATCGTTGCGATTGGCAGTAATAAAGTTATGTCCATACCCGGTTGAGCCTCTTATATTGGGGCAGAAAACTGCATATCCTTTTTGTACAAATAACTGAACCCAGGCACTGAAATCATCGGTAAAGCCACCGGTTGGCCCACCATGAATAAAAACCATCAATGGTAATTTTTTATTGTTAACTGTAACCGGTTTATATAATGCGGCTTCTATGGGCAGGCCATCAAAGCTTTTGTAGGTAATCAGTTTTGGAGGGGCAAGTGTAATACTGTCAAATGCTTTATTAAAGTGAGATATTTGTACTGATTTTTTATCTGCGCCCATTAGCCATAATTCAGCAGGCTTTGTTGCACTAAAACTTTCAAAAAGGATGGTTCCATTTGTTGCTATATCAAAAGAGCCAACATGCTGGTTGATGCCATATTCACTGGCCTCTCCATTATCGCCAATTGAAAACAGTTTTGTTGAAAAACCTTTTTGAACAACAGCGGCCAATTGATGGTTGTCAGTAAATTTAAATTGGCGAATAAGCAGGTCGATACTTTTTGCAGTAATGTTTTTTGCTACGCCTGTTTTTAATGATTGCAGAAAAAGGTCATGCAGTTCCGGACCATCTTTTGGCGAGGATCTGTAAGCGACTGTGCTGCCATCAGGCGATATTAAAATGTTTGCCCAAAACGGATGACCAGGGCCGGGAATATTTGTTACAGAAGAGTCTTTTAATGATAAGGAAATTAATTGAGAGACAGGAATCTCAGCAATTGGTAACGGCTGTGTAACCAATAATAACGCATCTCCCCAAGGCATCCATTTCATTTCTTCTATTTGCCAGTTTTGACGGGTGAATTGGTTTACCTGTTTGCTCATTGCATCTATAACAAAAACCCTGGTTGGTTTTACAGATTCGCTTACAACCTGCTCATCAAATTTATCGGCCTTCCTTTTTTCTTCTTCAGCAGAAGCGGGTTCTTCTGCCAGGTATGCGATGGTTTTATCCATTGGATTCCATTCAAATGCCGAGATGGATGTTTCAGCATGCGTTAACTGCAAAGCTTCACCACCATTTATATCCATTAAAAAAATTTGGGCATTTCCATTTCTGGTTGATAAAAATGCAAGTTGGTTTCCGTCGGGCGACCATCTTGGATTGGTTTCCGATTTTTGAGAATTGGTAAACTGCCTGATTGATTTTGCAGCTATATCAATTAGCCAGATATGGGCGGCAGGTAAATTTTTGTCCATTCCTGTTTGAGACACAGCAGCTACAGCCTTTGTTCCATCTGGGGAAAAACGCAGATCTCTAACTGAATATTTTGATAATGCCTGTTCAATACTCAGCGTATCTTTTTTAGTTTGTGAATATCCGGGAGTTACAAAAAAGGATATGCATATGATGATAAGCAAACTAAGAAATGGTTTCATAAACGATTGTTTCGGTTTAATTTCAGTACAATATAGCAACAAGCTAAATGCTTAACCAAGATACATTAAAATCTTACCTTTCAACACACAGGTGTAACATGAGGTTGAAACTTCCCCCAAACAAAAAAACCCGGAAAAAATTCCGAGGTCTTTCATTAAACTTTCAATCAGTTTTTATCTTCTTAAATCATTGGTGGAATATTTTCCGGAACCTCATGCTTAGTGGTATCTGGCGGATATTTTCCAGGATTGTTGAGCCTGCTGTTATTTTTACTGTAAAGGAAATAAATGACAATACCAATTACCAGCCAGCCACCAAGGCGTAACCAGTTTGTCCAGCCAAGGCCGGCAATCATTGCACCACAAACTAAAATACCAAGGATTGGTACAATAGGTACCAGTGGTGTTTTAAATGCACGTGGCATATCAGGATCTGTTTTGCGCAATACTATTACAGCAACACAAACCAGCATAAAGGCAAACAGGGTCCCAATACTGGTCATATCGCCCACAATATCCCCGGGTATAAATGCAGCAAAAGCACCAACCACCACTAAAAATATCAGGTTGGCTTTGTAAGGTGTTTTAAATTTAGGATGCACATCGCTGAATATTTTTGGTACTAAACCATCGCGGCTCATAGAATAAAAAACACGGCTCTGGCCAAGTAACATCACCAATATTACGGAAGAGAAGCCTGCGAGAATTGCCACGGTAACTGCTTTGCCAAGCCAGCCATAACCCGGCATAAAAGTATTGATGGCCTGGGCAACAGAAGCTTCCTTTCCGGTTGTTCTAAAAAACTCAACCGGGGCAAGGCCGGTTAAAACATGCGCAAATAAAATATAAAGCACGGTGCAAATAGCCAGTGATCCTAAAATACCAATGGGCATCGATTTCTTTGGATTTTTTGTTTCCTGTGCAGCAGTACTAACTGCATCAAAACCAATAAATGCAAAGAACACAACACCTGCTGCACCCAGTATGCCCATAATACCACCGTAAGCATGCGATATGCCCTGGTGATCGGTATAAGTACCTGGTTCAGGAATATATGGTGTATGATTGGCACTATTTATAAAACCCCAGCCCAGTACTATAATCAACACCACAATGGCAACTTTTGTAATTACAATAATGCCGTTTACAAAAGCCGATTCTTTAGTTCCTTTTATCAACAGTAAACTAAGCACAGCAATAATACCAAATGCAGGAATGTTCATAATGCCGCTTACACCATCAAGAGAATGTTCAAAAGGAGAGTGGCACCATTCGTAAGGGATGGGACTCATGCCCAAAACATTGGTAAGTAAATTATTTAAATATTCGCTCCAGGCAATACCTACTGTGGCAGCGCCTACTGCGTATTCCAGCATCAGATCCCAACCAATTATCCAGGCCATAAACTCCCCCATGGTTGCGTAAGTGTATGTGTAAGCACTACCCGAAATAGGAATAGAAGAAGAAAGCTCGGCGTAACATAAACCTGCCAGCGCACAGCCAATGGCAGCTACAATAAAACCTAAGGTAACAGATGGTCCTGCATTTTGAGCAGCCGCTGCAGCCGTTCTTACAAAAAGACCAGCACCAATAATGGCACCTATACCCAGCGCTACCAGCGAACCGGAAGTTAGCGTACGTTTGAGTCCTTTTTCCGAGTCGCTACTCTCAGCCATCAGAGAGGCTATTGATTTTTTTACAAATAAACTCATATTAAGTTGGTTGGTTTTGATGAAGAATGAAACTGAAAAATAAGCAATAAATTTTTAAATAAACAACCATTAATACTTTTTATGGGCTGACCTCACCCAACCCTCTCCAAAGGAGAGGGCTTAGAGCCTTTGGTGCAAATAGTGTTATTTATGCAATCAGTTGACAAGGATATTAAATTGTATTTATAGTTTTTATATCCTGCTTGTTGATAACAGCTTTTTAATATTATATTGCAGTATTAATTGATTATTATGGAAATAGCCCATCAACCAACAAAAAAAAGCAGGCTTACCTTATACATTTTAATTGCCATGGTACTCGGTATTGTTGCGGGATATTTTGTGCATGAAAATTATCCGGCAGAAACCATCAAGGTATTCTCGGATAATATAAAACTGCTTACCACCATTTTTCTACGCATGGTGCAAATGATTATTGCACCCATTGTGTTTGCAACACTGGTGGTGGGTATTGCCCGCCTGGGCGATATGAAAACCGTTGGCCGTGTGGGTGGTAAAGCCATGCTTTGGTTTATTACTGCATCATTGGTTTCGTTGGGTTTAGGGTTGATACTGGTTAATATTTTTAAACCGGGCGTTGGTGCCGATATTACAAACACCGATATGGCTGCTGTGAATGACCTGCTCGAAAAATCGAAGGGGTTTTCGTTGCAAAAATTTGTAGAGCATGTGGTGCCACGCAGTGTTGTTGAAGCAATGGCCACCAACGAAATTTTGCAACTGGTGGTGTTCTCTGTTTTTTTTGGTATTGCACTAACCGCCATTGGCAAAAAAGGTGAGCCCATTGTTAATGCACTTGATTCGCTTGCGCATGTAGTACTTAAAATGGTTACCTATGTAATGTACCTGGCGCCACTGGGTGTGTTTGGTGCTATGGCTGCTGCCATTGCAAAAAACGGGTTGGGCATTTTGGTAACTTTTGGAAAATATGTGGGTGAGTTTTACCTGGGCCTTGCCATACTTTGGGCCATCTTATTATTAGTTGGTTATTTATTTTTGAAAAAACGGTTGCCGGTATTATTGCGCAGGATAGCATCGCCCATGTCCATTGCATTCAGCACGGCAAGCAGCGAAGCTGTTTACCCAAAGCTGGTAGAAGAGATGGAGCGCTTTGGCTGTAATAATAAAATTGTAAGTTTTGTATTGCCGCTTGGTTATTCTTTTAATTTAGATGGCAGTATGATGTACATGACTTTTGCAAGCATGTTCATTGCGCAGGCTTTTAACATTACCTCCATAACTGGTGATGTTGGTCAGCAGATAATTATGTTGCTGGTATTTTTAGTAACCAGCAAAGGTATTGCAGGTGTGCCCCGGGCTTCGCTGGTAGTGGTGCTGGCAACAGGTGCCATGTTCGGTTTGCCGCCCGAAGGTGTGGGACTTATTTTGGCAATTGATGTATTTTGCGATATGGGACGTACCATGACCAATGTATTAGGAAACGCTTTGGCAACTGCCGCCGTAAGTAAATGGGAAGGGCAGTTGGAACATTCATAATTTTAGTAAATTTGTAAAAATAATTTTATGCAATTTGACAGGATTTCAATAAACCCGAATGTGATGATGGGGAAGCCCTGTATAAAAGGGACAAGAATTACTGTGGAATTTATATTGAAGACTTTAGCAGAAGGGGCAGATTTCAAATACATTCTGGAAGGCTATCCACATATTACTAAGGAAGATATCAGCCAAGCTCTTTCTTACGCACAGGCAATTCTATCACATCAAGATGTAGATGAGATTTATGAAACTACTCATTGATGAAAATATACACCGACAAATAATTGTTGCATTAAGGGAGAATAATTTTTCTTTAGTATCCATACAAGAGTCATTTTCCGGAATAGATGACACCAAAATTTTAGAATTTTCATTAAACCCTGAGCAAATAGTTATTACACAGGATAGTGATTTTGGAGAACTGATTTACAAAAATAATTTTCGTGCTTTTTCTGTTATTTATTTAAGATTTATCCCGACTGAAATTACAAGCATTATTTCAATTCTTCTTGATTTTTTAAAACAAAATACAGCCGAAAAATTAAAAGGTAAATTTGTTGTGTTGACGGTAAAAAAGAAAAGAGTTACTGATTTGCCAGATTAAGATCCGGAGATTAAAAACAGAGGCTATTTTTATTGATTTGAAAGTTTTGTAAAACAAATTTTAAGAACCATTTAATGTGATATATGCTGGATTTTCTCTTACTCGATTTTCACTGGACACAACTTTTACAACCGCAATGGTATATTGATAACGGCGGTTTATGGTTTGTACTTTTTATTGTTTTTGCCGAAACCGGTTTGTTTGCCGGATTTTTTTTACCCGGCGATTCATTGCTTTTTGTCGCAGGTATTTATGCGCATGAAATGAATGAGAAAACACATGAGCCGGGTTTGGCTTATCATTTTCTTAAATATTTTGGCCTTACTAATGATCATAGCTACTGGATAGACTTATTTGTTTTGGTTGCGCTGATATCTGTTGCCGGTATTTTGGGAAATGCTTTGGGCTATTGGTTTGGTAAAAAATTTGGGCATGGTATGTATAGTTGGCGGGACAGGTGGTTGTTTAAAAAACGTTACCTGCACGAAGCACATGATTTTTATGAAAAGCATGGGGGAGGAGCAATCGTGTTTGCCAGGTTTGTACCTATCATAAGAACTTTTGCGCCTTTGATTGCCGGCATCGTGGAAATGAAAAAATCTAAATTTACTTTCTATAATATTATTGGTTGCATAGCCTGGGTAAGTTCCATGATACTGGGTGGTTTCTTTTTACAGAAATGGCTACTGGCATCTTACGATTTTGATTTAAAAGAGCACCTTGAAATTATTGTAATTGGAATTGTGCTGGTTACTACTGCACCTATTTTTATTAAATTGTTTTTCGGAAAAAAGAAAAAGGTTGATGAACACATCCTCTAATAAATCCCCTTCTATTTTTAACATTGCTGTTGTAGTAGCTGCACTGGGCTACTTTGTAGATATTTATGATCTGCTGCTGTTTACCATTGTAAAAAAGTCAAGCGTATTGGGTGTGGGTGCTACTGATGCCAGTTTGTTAGTTGACAGTACAAAAATAATTAACTGGCAAATGGGCGGTTTATTATTGGGAGGAATTGTGTGGGGTGTATTGGGAGATAAGAAAGGAAGATTGTCTGTTTTATTTGGATCCATCATTTTATATTCTGCTGCAAATTTTATTACGGGATTTATTCAAACTGTTGACCAGTATGCCATGTGCAGGTTTGTTGCAGGCCTGGGGTTGGCCGGCGAACTGGGTGCCGGTATTACGTTGGTGAGCGAATTGTTGCCTAAAAATAAAAGAGGGGTTGGTACTTCGCTGGTTGCGGGTATTGGATTATTTGGAGCAGTAGCAGCTTACTTTACATATCAATGGACGGGGCATGACTGGAGGCTTTGTTATAAAATTGGCGGTGGCCTGGGGTTGCTTTTATTATTTATGCGGATAAGTGTTGCAGAATCGGGCATGTTTAAACAAGTGAAGGCAGCCGGTGTGCAGCGTGGAAATTTTTTGATGTTTTTTAATGATGAAAAAAGATTTAAGAAATATATACTGGCCATTTTAATTGGATTACCAACCTGGTATGTGGTTGGTATTTTAATAAACCAAAGCGACCGGTTTGGAAAAGCCATGTTTGGAAGTACTACTATTGATTCGGGCCGCTCAATCATGTTTGCTTACGCTGCCATTGCAACAGGCGATATTTTAATTGGATTGGTAAGCCAGTATTTTAAAAGCAGGAAAAAAGCACTGCTTATATTTTATTCGCTCTGTGTAATAGCGCTGGCACTTTTCTTCAGCCCCTTTAATAATTCGGATTCAAGGATGTATTTGATATGTGTGATGCTTGGTTTTGGAAACGGCTACTGGGCCATTTTTGTAACCATGGGGGCTGAGCAATTTGGGACCAACCTGAGGGCGACAGCAGCAACCACTATTCCAAATATGGTGAGGGGTGCTTTACCTTTAATAAACCTGATGTTTTTAGACCTGTTTCAAAAAAGCTGGCAATGGTCGTTGATAAAGGCGGGTGTTGTTACCGGTATCATTGTAATGATTATCACATTCGTTGCGTTTTATTTTACTGAAGAAACTTTTCATAAGGACCTTAATTATACCGAGGGCGAAGAGATGTTACCTTAACAACAAAAAATTCCATTGGCAAAATTCCTCATCATACGTTTCTCCTCCATCGGCGATATTGTTTTAACAACGCCCGTGATCCGTTGTCTTCGCAAAAAATATCCTGATGATGAGATACATTTTTTAACCAAGCAGTCTTTTAAAAATATTATTTCACATAATCCTTACATCAATAAAATACATACACTTGGCGATAGTTTTGAACTGATGCTGCACGAACTGGCAACTGAAGAATACGATTACATTATCGACCTGCACCACAACCTGCGTACCCTGCGTATTAAAAAGCATTTAAAAAATGTAAAGTCTTTCTCTTTCAATAAACTGAATGTAGAAAAATTCATACTTACCAATTTTAAGGTTAACACACTACCTAAAAAACATATTGTTGACCGTAATTTTGAATGCATAAAATCTCTGGCTGTTGAAAATGACGGGCTGGGGCTCGATTATTTTATACCTGCTTTTGACCGTGTTAAGGAAGGCGACCTGCCTACTGCACACTCTGCCGGTTATATCGCCCTGGTAATTGGTGCCGCATTGGCAACAAAAAAATTACCCTTGCATAAACTTAAAGAACTTTGTGCAGCCATCAATCATCCCATAATATTATTGGGTGGTAAAGAAGACTATGAAGATGGTAAAGAAATTGCACAGGTTGATGAAATAAAAATATACAATGCCTGTGGTAAATTCAACCTCAACGAATCGGCTGATATTGTAAAAAAAGCAAAACTTGTGATCACACATGATACCGGACTGATGCACATTGCAGCGGCTTTGCAAAAACCAATTATTTCAGTCTGGGGTAATACAGTTCCGGCCTTTGGTATGTATCCTTATTATGGAAAGCGAAGCAGTATGCAATATGATGTAGTAGAA